>DATLVI010000035.1 GCA_035577545.1 Verrucomicrobiia bacterium | reverse complement strand
GCGAAATCAGGTGTCCTGGCATGGTTGGCTCCGTTCTTGGGGATTTTCAGCGGAATGTTCGCCCATTGGCTGGTGGTGCGCGCCGCCCCGACGGAAGCCGAACGGCGGGCCCAAAAAATTGCGTTCACCAGCCTTTGGGTTTTCGTGCTGCTCTGGGCGGTGCCGGGCCAACTGGGGATGGGGGCCTTACGCCAGCATTTGCAGTGGAGTGACCCGACTTATTTTCGTCTGATGACGGGCTACTGGTGGCTCTACGCTGTGATTGCCGTTACCATGACGATTCTCATGATGCGGCGGTTTATTCTCCTTCGTCAACAGAGCGAAAAGGCCGGGGACATTCAACGGCCCGGCATGGTCCCCTTGAAGCCCGCCGGAAACGCCGTGGTGATGGGCTGCACGACCCTGGCGTTTTTCTCGTGGTTGATTCCGTTGGCGTGGCGGACGCATGACACCGGCACGGCGATCGTCGTTACGGGATTGATGCTCGGGTTGGGTGCCTGGCAAATCATCAGTCTTCGAGGCAAGACTGGCGTGCCGGCGATGCGAGCCATCGCCGGGCACTTGACTTTGTCATGGACCGCAGTCCTGACGGTGTTGAATTTGCGGTTGGATATATGGCTGGCATACATGCACGGGAGCAGTGTTGCCGAGATCCACTCGCTGCTACCGCCGTGGGTCGCCCCCCTGCTCACGGTAGCACTGGTGTTCTGGGCTGGCTTGGTCATGACCCTGACCAAACCCGAGCGCCGCGTCTAGGAGTGCGGCGACGGCCCGACGGCAGATTCTTCGTCAGGCTGTGGCCGGGACTTCTTCGGTCTCGTTCTGGCCGGGTGCTTGGGAACCCGGTTCGGCGCGGAGGTAGCTACGGACAAGGCTCTCAATTTCAGCAATATTGAACGGCTTGCTGAGCCAGCGCGCCCCGGTTTGCTCAAGGAAACTGTGTGAGCCCGGGCTCACCGTGTCACCGGTGACGAAAATGACACGGTCGAGTAGGTGCGGATAGTGTTCCTGGATAGCAGCGTGAAGTTTTTCGCCGCTCATTTCGGGCATGCAAAGGTCGGAGATAATGAGATCATACTTCTGAGAGGCGATGCACTTGAGCGCCTGGGCGCCATTTGACGCCGTTTCAATGCGATACCCACTGCTACCGAGCACCTCCTGCAGCACGTCAACAATGCCGGGCTCGTCGTCCACAATGAGAAGCCGACGCTGCGGCGCGTCCGGATCCAGCGCGTGCTCATCTCCCGCGGCACCTGCGTCGTTGGCCGAATCCAGGCAGATTACAATGGGCAACTCGGCAATGAACCGTGCGCCCTTGCCAGCTTCACTCTCCACCCAAATCTTTCCTTTGTGTTCTTCCATGATGCTGTAGCAAATCGACAGACCCAGGCCCGTGCCTTTCCCCGGCCCTTTGGTCGTGAAGAACGGGTCGAAAATTCGGTCGAGGATCTGGAGCGGAATGCCGGGACCGCTATCGGCGACGGCAATGCGAATTTTGTCATCGCGCTTCTCGGTCGTCACTTCGATTACGCGTTTACCAAGATGCTTATCCAACGCTTGCACCGCGTTCGTCACCAGGTTCGCCAGGACCTGCTCAATCTGGTCCGCATCCGCTTTCGTCGCCGGCAGATCGGGGGCCAACCGTCGCAGCACCTGGACGCTTGCGCTCTGGACCTGGATTTCACGTGTTTCCAAAACCTCGGAGACAAGGCGGTTCACGTCGACCACGGCCAGGTGCGGCTCGCGCGGACGCGCAAAAGTCAGCAGATTGCGAACGATCTTAGCGGCCCGCTCGCTCTCGTGAAGGATCTTGAGTAAATCCTTGCGCACCTTTTCGTCAAGCGTTACGCATCTCGACAAGATTTGCGCGTAGCCCATCACGACAGCGAGCGGGTTGTTCAATTCGTGCGCGACACCCGCGACCAGTTGCCCGAGCGCCGAAAGCTTTTCCGCCTGCCGCAACTGCTGCTCCATTTTCTTGCGCCCCGTGATTTCGCGGGCGTTCATTTGCATCACGGGCCGCTGGTGATAATCCACAAGTGTGGCGCTGCCTTCACAAAGCATTTGCTCACCCTGCTCCCGCACGAGATGAAACTCACCGGCGGCGTCGAACAATCCCTCAACACTCTTTTTATTCTCCAGCAGGCTCGTGCTGCACTGCCGGAGTTTCGGGCAAAGATCCTGAAGCGGGCGCCCGATGAGTTTGTTGGCTTCGCGTCCCGCCAGTTCCGCTGCGGCCGGATTGGCTTCCACGATCGTGAGGCCCGCGAGGTCCACCAGAAAGATCGCGTCACTGGCCGAATCGAAAAGCAGGCGGTACTTCTGCTCAGAAATACTAATCTCCTGCTCAAGCAGGCGGCGATGCGCGGCGCCCTTGTTGATCTCTGCGGCCAACGTCCCGTTGTCCTTTCGCGACTCTTCCAATGTCAGGATCAACATCCCCACCACAACGCACAGCGCGGGCGCCGCCGACGCGAGACAGCCCACCGTCAACAAACCCGGCAGAACGGAACTCTGGAAGAGGAAGGCCAGCAAGGGTAATGGCCACAGCCAGAAACCGGTCGCCAGTACATTCGCACCGCGTTGGTAATGTTGTCGGCAGATCACAGCCGTGTACCCACTCGCGAGCGCCAGCAGCAGAAACATGGGAACCGTAACCCAGAGACGATCCGTCAGTTGGCGGACAGCGACGCAGTTCCAGACGAGCGTCATCGCCAGGCCCAGTCCCAATTCGCGATTGTTCCGCCCCTGACCGATCAATTGGCAACTGCCCCAGAACAGGCACAGTGCGGTGGCGCCAATGCTGGCGCACTGCAAGACCACAACCAAGGACGAATCCGACCATTCTCCCAACCCGAGCGCCGCCGCGAGGTAGAGGGAATAATACAACCAAGCCACAGCCCAAAAACGGAGATAGGATTTGCGGGCGTGCAGGTTGATGTAGGCAAATAGGCCGATGACCGCCCACGCGCTGAGAATCGCCAGAACGAGCGCCGCCCTTAGGCCATCGGCTGGAAAGGCCTCGTTTACGAACGCGATTACGTCCGTCGGTATGTTGTCGTTCATGTCTGCTGTTGCGATCTCTTTCGGTCGCCTGGTAACCGATGTCCCGCGCCTCTGTAACCTTCAGAAAGCACGAAACTTGCCACGGAAAAGACCAAGCAGCGGGTTCCCTACCTGTTCCTGTCCAATCCTTTGCGAAAGCTGCGAAATACCCGCATTGGGCTAAAACTTGGCCAGACAGGGTCGACCGGATTGTGAATGCGTCATCGTTGACGCCCTCACGCTCACTGCTATAATCCGCCGCGAACATGAATTTTTCCCTTACGACCTCCTCGGCGCTCTCTCAAAAACAACCCGCTGTCGTTCTCTTCGCGTTCGAGAAGCAACACCTTGAGGGACCGGCGGCCTTCCGCAATCTCCTCCGCCGGGTCGGTCCCAAGGAATTCCGTGGCGCCGAGCGACAGCTTTTTTTCCTGCACACCGCAGGCAAACTTGCCCCGCAGCGGATCCTGCTGGTCGGCCTCGGTCCTCGCGACAACTTCACCCTCGAAACCATGCGTCGGGCCATGGGACTTGCGGCCAGAAAACTCCGCGACTCCGGCATTGAACGCGCCGCCGTGCAAGTGGGAGATGACTTCGGCGATGATACCCTGACCGCCATCGTCGAAGCGACGATCCTCGCGACGTACAAGTTCCGCCAGTTCAAAGAGGATGACGACGCGCCGACCAACTTGAACTCGCTTACGATTTGCATCCCGACGCGAGCTGATCTGAAAGTGGCGAAGCGTATCGTCACCGAAGCCCGGATTATTGCGGAGGCCACGAACTATGCCCGCGAAATCGGGAACCTGCCCGGCAATGTGGTGACGCCGCGTGTGCTCGCCGACTACGCCCGCACCCTCGCCAAGGAATCGGGCCTGGCCTGTACCGTTCTCGCCAAGAAGGAACTGGAGAAAGGCGGTTTCGGCGGGCTGCTCGCGGTCGGCGGTGGCAGCACGAATGAACCGCACTTGATCGTTTTGGAATACAATGGTGGTGGAACCAAACCGGCCGCCATCGCCCTGGTCGGCAAGGCGATCACCTTCGACTCCGGCGGCATCTCGATCAAACCGTCGGACAAGATGGACGAAATGAAGTTCGACAAGTGCGGCGGCGTGGCCGTTCTCGCGATCCTCAAGGCCGTCGCCCAGTTGAAACTGCCACTCCATATCATCGGCGTCATTTCTTCCGCGGAGAATATGCCCAGTTCGACGAGTTACCGGCCGGGCGACATCGTGACCAGCTATCGCGGCACGGACAAGCGTGGCGTGACCATCGAAGTCCTCAACACGGACGCGGAAGGCCGCATCGTGCTCGGCGACGCGCTGGTCTACGCCCGTCAGAGTGGCGCAAAGACCATCATCGATTTCGCCACGCTCACCGGCGCCTGCGTCGTCGCCCTCGGCAGCATCGCCGCCGGGTTGATGGGGAACGACGAGGCGCTGCAAGGGAAGATTCGCGCGTCAGCCGGGCGCACGGGCGACCGCGTCTGGCCGTTGCCGCTCTGGCAGGAATACAAGGACAAGATCAAGAGCGACGTGGCCGACATCAAGAACACCGGCGGGCGTTATGGCGGGGCGATCACCGCCGCCGCATTTCTCGCGAGGTACGTCGGCGACGTCCCCTGGGCGCACCTCGATATCGCAGGGACAGCGTGGACCACCGAGGATTTGCCGTACCTGACGAAGGGCGCGACGGGATTCGGCGTGCGGTTAGTGGTTGACCTGCTCCGTCGTTGGAGTTGACGGGCGCGACGATGTCCGCGCCTTCCAGGCGCCGACGACCAGGATCACCACGATGGCGACACTGAGCGAAAAAAATCCGACGACCAAAACATTTTCCTTAAACTTCCGGCTCGGATTCATACAATGGCTGCATCTTAGGCGAGCGTCATGATGAACACAATCTCACAAATCGATATCGCCGGCGTCAAGAAACTCAAAAGCGGCAAGGTGCGCGAGGTCTTCGATCTCGGCGACGCGCTGTTGTTTGTCGCCACAGATCGCATCAGTGCCTTCGACGTGATCCTGCCCAATCCGATTCCCGAAAAGGGCCGCGTCCTGACCGCCCTGAGCGAGTTCTGGTTCGGCAAGACCAAACACATCGTCGAGAACCATTTCATCACCAACGATTACGCAAAACTCAACGCGCGTGTTGGCAATCTCGAATCGCTGCGTGGTCGCTCGATGCTGGTGCGAAAGTGCCAACCCCTGGCCGTCGAGTGTGTCGTCCGCGGCTACCTCGCTGGATCCGGCTTGAAGGAGTACAATCAAACTCGCATGGTCGGCGGCCATCGCCTGCCGGAAGGCCTCGTCGAATCGAGCCAGCTTCCCCAGCCGATCTTCACGCCCGCCACAAAAGCCGAAACAGGCCACGACGAGAACATCGACTTCGAGCGTTGTGCCAGCATCATCGGCCAGCCGCTTGCCGAAAAGGTCCGCGACATTTCCCTGGCCCTCTACAGCTTCGCCCGCGATTACGCCGCCCAACGCGGCATCATCATCGCCGACACAAAATTTGAATTCGGTCTCGATGGCGACAAGTTGCTCCTCATCGATGAAGCTCTTACGCCGGACAGTTCGCGCTTCTGGCCCGCCGACGCGTATGCCCCCGGCAAACCGCAGCCCAGCTTCGACAAACAATTCGTCCGCGACTACCTCGAAACGCTGGATTGGGACAAGACCGCCCCCGGCCCCGTCCTCCCCGACGACGTAGTCCGCAAGACCACCGAGAAATACCTCGAAGCCCTCACGCGCCTGACCGCCTGAAACATCCCAAAACCGCATCAGATTGTGCCGCAACCTCTTAACTGGGGGGTTCGTTTCGCAAAAACATGTATTGGCTCCCCGTAGGAGCGGTTTGCAACCGCGATTACCCCTGCCACCCTTTCTCGCCGCCTTGCACTTAGTAAGGCGGACCTGTCCGCCGTAGCGGTCTCGCGAAGGCGGATGTCAAAGAACTGCGCCCACCATACCACTATCGGAATCCGATGTCCAGAGGGAAACAGCCGGGTTGTTCCTGCCTGTTGTGCGCCGGACTTTTACCCCGAACGCTTTCGGGGCCTGACCGCGCACTTTAATCGACCGGAGGTCTCCAGTGTGTTGCCCCGCCCATTTACCCCCTCTTCGTCTGTCACCTGAGCTTGTCGAAGGGTCTCTGTCTTACTACACTGCCGGCGTGGCGAAGAAAGCAACCGCTCCCACTGCCAAACCCTCCTCGCTCGTGGACACACGCGTCATCTACTGGCATTGGGGTCAACTCAATACACTGGACAGTTGACGCAATAAGATCCGCGATGTTAATCTCAAGGGAATGGCCCGTCCTCTTCGAGTGGAGTTTGCCGATGCGGTCTACCACGTCATGGCCCGTGGCAACGAACGCAAAGCCATCTACCACGATGATGAAGATCGGCATCGGTTTCTGGACTCTCTGGCGGAGACGGTCGAGCGCTTTGGAGTGCGCCTGCACGCCTATTGTCTGATGGCCAATCACTACCACCTGCTCCTGGACACACCCCAAGCCAACCTCAGCCAAGCCGTGGGATGGTTGCAGGTAACTTACACAGTGCGATTTAATCGTCGCCATCGGCGTAGCGGACACCTGTTTCAGGGCCGCTTCAAAGCCCAGGTAGTAGAGGCCGACGCATACGCCCAGGGGTTGGTGGAATACATTCACTTAAATCCGGTGCGACCACGCCGGCGGGGCGACCAGATCGCGGCGGATCGGGCGAGGGAATTGGCAATCTATCGCTGGAGCAGCCATCGGGCCTATGCGGGGTTGGAACGCAAGCCTCCGGCTTGGTTGTGTCAGGACTGGTTGCGGTATTGGGGTGAGGATCCGACGACCGCCCACCGCAAATATCGCAAAAGTATCGCGCGATGGTTTGAGGGAACGATAAAGAATCCGTGGGACGGACTGATCGATGGCCTGGTCTTGGGCGGTGAAGGCTTGCTGGACAAGGTGCGGGAGCACGTGGCGCGTAAACCAGCGGGAGTTGAGGCAGCGTGGTTGCTACGCCGTCAACAGTCGGACTGCCGTGGGCGCTTGGCGGAGGCGCTCGCACGCGAGACCGATGAGCGAATCAGAATTTGGGCGCGCGTGCGGCTCGGCGGCGAGCGCAATGCGACGGTGGCCCGCGAGCAGGGATACCGGGACGGTAGCGGCGTTGGGCAAGTGGTGCGTCGCATCGAGCAGCGGAGCGCACAAGATAAGGTATTGCGACAGAAATTGGCGCGCCTTAAGAAGGATCTGTCCAGTGTATTGAGTTGACCCCAATGACAATGATTAGTGTACTATGCGCGGGGTGCACGATGCAGTTCTACGCCGAGACGACACCACCGGACCGCGAAGTGCTGTGGTCAATCCCAACAGATGAAACGGGTGCGGCCAGCATTTCCACGAATGGCCTGTTGAAAATCGGCACAAACGCAGTGAACGGCAATGTGCGAGTGCGAGTTGCCGACAAGCAAGCTCCGGACGTGAAAGATGAGCGCGGCATATTCGTATTTGTTCCGTCTGCGTATTCAGGCATTGTTGATCTGAGTATCATTGGCCAAGGGCACGGGTCCGTCGCGGAGATAGGGATAGGCATTCTTCATCCGGGCGCAGCGCAAGATCTTTTCACGGCACGGGATCAAGCGTTTGTTATCACGAGCAACAATTTTCCGAATGCGTCAGACCGGTGGGATGGT
Organism: Verrucomicrobiia bacterium; assembly: GCA_035577545.1. Classification (NCBI taxonomy): domain Bacteria; kingdom Pseudomonadati; phylum Verrucomicrobiota; class Verrucomicrobiia; species Verrucomicrobiia bacterium. The sequence goes on along the minus strand of DATLVI010000035.1, from coordinate 146,012 downwards.
GCAATTGGTAACGCATTCCAGCACGCGTATGCAAGCTGCTTGGCCGCGAAGCTAGTGGGCACCGACTTAGCAAAACAAGCTGGGGACGCTCATGAGCAATACTCATCAAACGAATGCAATCAGGCATCAATGGATTTGCACAACAATGGCATAGGGCGTACGCTTGGGTGTCCAACCTGCGACTGCCAGCAGCAAGTACTAGCGGCTTTGGCCCAAGGAAAACTCAGATGGATAAAGAACTTGCCGACGCCGCCAGCGCAGCCACCGCCATGCCCACAGTATCAGTCGAAACAGAACTAAGCGATGGTATACAGGAGATGAGATTGTGAAGATGAGAATCAGTGCCTTGATTGCCATCCCACTTGTTTTTATGTCATCGTGCATCAACCAGTTTTCGGACAACCCCGTTGATGCGCCACCAGGAACGGGCGCAGATGTCTCACCTTTCCTTGGCAATTGGCAGTTAATGAGCGTCGGCACGTATACACCAACAAACCAGTTGATTGTGCGAGTGAGCACTGGACAGGTGGGGTCGGTTGTAGCAACATTCATAACTGCTGCCGAATCTAACGATCACACGGTCGTGCTAACTGCGACGAATGGCATAATGCTCGCATCGGTTTGGCGGGATGCGACATCGTGGAACATCTACAAAATCTCGACGGATGCCCAGAGAACAATGCTTTATGTAAGTCTTCCGGATCCAAGCATTGTGAGCAACGATGTAAAAAACGGCGTTCTTAGCGGGGAGGTTCTCGCCAGCGAGGAAAGAGACTGCTCCATTCATCTAAAAGCGACGAGTTCGCAACTGCCTACCTATTTCAGCACGAGAACGAACGGTTTTTCTCAGCCGATGGTTTTTCAAAAGCAGTGAGAAGGCCAAGCAGTCATCAAGGGACGAAGCAGGGTAGGATAGGTCTCAGTATCAGGCAATTGGTTTATGCGGTTCGTCCCCTCACTCAGTTACCGTCAACCGCTCCGTCCGGATCAACTACGGCATCGTCACGGTCGCGGCTTTGCGCACGGAGTTGGTGGCGGCAACGTTGAAAGCGGCGACGCGATAGGCGTAGGTGACACCGGACGCGACACTATCGTCGGTGAAGTTGGTGCTGTTGTGGTCGACCTCGGCGATGACGTCGAAACTGCCGATGGTCTTGCCGTCTTTTTCAGCTCGTTCAATCAGGAAGCCTTGCTCATTCCCGGAGCCGTCGACCCAATTCAATTCCACGACACCCGGATCGACTACCTGCGCGGACATCTTGAGGGGCGCCTTGGGCGCGGTGACGAGGGCCGGGCCGATCTGTTGGACGGCCGCCAGAAAATCGACACGTCCGTGATTGGCCCAATTCGGCCCCGCGTCCGGCAACGCGGTCGGGTCAGCACCAAGAGGGGTTGTGGCATTAACGATGACATCCTCAATGCTGCTGGCGCTGATGGAACCGTCAAGTCCAAGTTGCTCAGCGCGCGCGAGGAGCAACGCAGCCTCGCCGGCGACAAGGGGAGAGGAAAATGACGTGCCGTTCCCGTAAAAATAGCTGAAGTCCCCGGCTTTGCCTTCTCCCTTGGCTTGGTCGGTCATGCTGAGAACGGCAGTGCTGACGATATCGACCGCGGGGGCGACGACATCAACCGCCTTCGGGCCGAACTCCGAAAAACTGGCCCGGCCCTGGATGTTGGTGGAGCCGTAACCACTCAGCACGCTGCCACTGCCCGTGCCGCCCACGGAGATGACGCCAGGATAGCTGGCGGGATAACTGCGGCGGTTGGAATCGTTGTTACCGGCCGCAGCCACCAGGATGATCCCCTTCGCCGACGCTTCCTGGAGGGCACTGGCAATGACCTTGGTCGGGACGGGACTGCCAAAGCTCATATTAATGACGTTGGCGTGGTGGTCGATGGCGTAGTGGATGGCCTCGGCGATGGCTGTGGCCGGCGCGCCGCCCGTGTTGGTGAACACTTTCAATGGCATGATCTTGCTGTGCCAGCTCGCCCCGACAACACCCTCGTCGTTATCGGAAACAGCTGCCGCAACACCGGCTACAAAGGTGCCGTGGAAGACGTTACCGTCGCCGCTCACACCATCGCCAAGATCGGGGTTCGGGTCATTGTCGCCGTTATAAAAATCCCAACCGTGGACGTCGTTCGTATAGCCGTCGCTGCTATCGTCGCCCGGGTTCGTCCAAATATTCGCCGCGAGATCGGGATGGTTGATGGCAACCCCGGTGTCGATCACGGCGATGACAATGTTCGAACTGCCCGTGGTGATGTTCCAAGCGGCTTCGGCGTTGAGATTGCGGTCCGTGCCGATCCCGTTGAAGTACCAGCGCTGAAGTTCGGTCGACTGGCCGTCGAACGCCGTGTACAAGGAGTCGCTGGGCATGTCGTTGATGTAATGAAGAACGTTCGGCTCGGCTAAATCGATTTCCTGAAGCGCGGCGAATTGCTGCGCGGCGGAGGGTACGGACACTCCCCCGGAAAGCACCACGAGGTACTCGCCGCGATGGGCGTCCAGGGTGCGCAGAATGCGCGCACCCAACTCATCGACAATTTCATCCTGGCGGTGATGCGAGACGCCGCCGCGGAAACGAACGATCAACTGGCCCGGCACATAGTTGGGGCGACCCGCATCGTCGTGCGCCGGGATGTCGCGGGCCGCCGCATACACAACCTGCTTGTCGTGGATGGAATTGCCCTGGTCGCCGTTGCCATCGGTGGCCTCGTTGCGCAATGCGAGGGCGGAATCGCGTTCGTACGCCTTCTTCGTGTCACCGAGTAGGGCATGTTGAAGGCCGTCAAACGTCAATAGCGATGCGCGGCCCTGTGGCCCGCTCTGCCCGAAACCACGCGCCCGCGTCAAGACGACGAGCAGCAGTAGCACGGACACGCCGTACACGACGACGCGGCGAATTACAGATGTGTTATGAAAGAATCCCATTGGCTTTCGAGTGTGTTGAGGTCCATCTTCAAGCGGGCTTCCAGCACCGTTTCGGGCTGGGTTCTTTCCACGGCTTGCGCGGCGCGGTAATTGTCGACGTCGCGGTAGGATTTGATGTAATCGAAGAAGCGGCCGCGCCATTCGTCCTGCATGAGCATGTACACCAGCGCCCAGCTCTCCGCGTAGGCCAGTTCGATGTTCCCCTCGCCCAGCGCAAAGAAGCCGGAGGGGTCGCGATGATTGAGCAGCGTTTTCAACGGCAGCAGTTGACCGGCTTTGCTCGCGCGCATTACGCGGTCGGCCAGGGTCGCGTGATAACGGCCGATTTCGGGCGTCTCACAGTATTGCGCCAGACCTTCCGTGAGCCAGGTTGGCTCCAGGCCGAAGCGTGAGTGAACGTGGTACGCATGAAAGAGTTGGTGCGCGCCTTCGTGACGGATCAGCCGCTCGTTCATCGACTTGGCCTCGGAAGTCATTCCGGATCGCAGCGCGGCGAGTTGCGGGCCCGCGTCGGCGAAATTGCTGAACCGGCGGCTGCGCTCATCAAGGCGGCCTCGCGCGTCCGCATAGCGGGACGTCCCCAATTGATTGAGCAACGCGAGACGGTTCTCGCCAGAAGAGAAAAAGCCCGCGCTGTTGACAAAGGATGGCGCGACGCGCAACGCGTACTTGCGGAACGCCTCCTCGGAGCCGAAGAACACGACGTGGATGTTGCGCAGTTCGCCGTCCCGCTTGATCAGCGGGGCAAACCGCTGGTGGAGCTGTTCCCGCAAGTCAGCGAGGACCACGAGGATCTTCTGCACCTCACCAAACGATTCGTCGGTGACAATCGTATAGGGCGGGGATTTGGCGAAATGAAACTGCGGAAACTCGGCGCTGAACCGCACGTCGCGGGGCGTCACCTCAAAGGAAGCCGCCGTCAATGTTTCAACCGCGAGGATGTCGGCGCGCCTGTACGATTCGACGACGAAACCGGAGTATCCGAAACCGTCCCGAAACCGGATAGCGGAAGGAGTTTCGGAAACGATGCGGCCTTCCAGAACGTGGCCATCCCGCAACTTCAGGCGCTGTGTCGGGCGTTCGTCGGCCAATTCCGCTTCGAGCGCGGTCTTGCGGGCCAGTTCATCCACGGTGAGCGGTCGCACAGCATCCGTAGCCGTGACCGTGACGGCCGCGCGTTGTTCATCGGCCGGTGTCGTGGTGCGGGCGATTTCCGAATGGGTCGCCGAGGGGGACCGGCCACACCCGGAAAGCAGGATGACTGCGCCGGCCCAAAGGAACGCATGGCGGCGTAGCAGGCACGCTGGGTGCAAGATAAATTCGGCTTCGGAGCAGAGACGCATTCACCTCTCGTAACTAGCACCAAATATGCCCGTGCCCGTGTGTACAAATCTGTAAACAGTCGCTTTTGCTGTTGACCGATATGGCCGACCACTTTACATTCTGTCGACGAGAAGATGCTTCGCCGTACTGGGATTAGGCGCGTTCCCGCAGGAGGCACGAATGAGTGATCGAAATACAATACGAATCTCTACATTGGCAGTCGCGTTTCTGATACCCACTCTTCTCAGTTTTGCTCAGGCTCCATCTCCCACGGATTTATGAGGCACCCAAACCGACGCCGTAATCAGGAAACGAAGACACACGACTCATGTTAGGTCCCGAGCGAATTTTGGCGCTGGATATCGGCGCCTCGACAGTCAAAGTTGGCGAGTTTCAGGCATCCAAGGGCCAGGGGCTGCGCCTGACCAATTTCAACTTCGCTGATCTCGGCATCGACCCCGAGCATGAGGAGAACCGCAAGGCGTTGATTGTCTCCACCGTGCGGAATGTCGTGCGCGAAAAAAACATCAAGGCCACCAACGTCGTTTTCAGCGTCTCCGGCCAGTCGGTATTCACGCGCTTCGTCAAGCTGCCGCCCGTCGACGAGTCGAAGGTCACGCAGATCATCCAGTATGAGGCCCAGCAGAACGTCCCCTTCCCGATCGACGAGGTTATTTGGGACTACCAGTTGCTGGGCAAAAACCCGGATGGCGAGCTGGAGGTTGTGCTCCTGGCGATCAAGAGCGACATCATTGAGGACCTGACCGAAGGCGTCGAGTCGTGTGGGTTGCAGACCGAGATGGTGGACGTAGCGCCGATGGCGTTATACAACGCTGTCCGCTACAACTATGGCGACCTGGAAGGTTGCACCATGGTTGTCGATCTTGGGGCGCGCACGACCAATCTTTTATTCCTGGAGCAACATCGCGTCTTTTCGCGCTCGATTCCCATCGCCGGCAACGCGATCACGCAAAGCATCGCTTCAGAGTTTAACATCCCCTTTCTCGAAGCCGAGCAGATGAAGAAAGCCCAGGGCTTCGTCGCGCTGGGTGGCGCTTACGAGGAGCCCGAGAGCGAAACGCAGGCGCGGGTCAGCAAGATCATCCGCAACGTAATGACCCGGTTGCACGCGGAGATCGCCCGCTCGATCAATTTTTACAAGGGTCAACAAGGTGGCAGCCCGCCCGCGCGCGTCCTGCTTTCCGGTGGAAGTTCGATCATTCCCTACACGGACCGCTTCTTTAAGGAGAAGATTCAGACGGACATCGAGTATTTCAACCCTTTCCGCAACGTTGAAATCGACTCGCGTATTTCACGCGAGGAACTTGCCCGCTCAGCGCATTTCTTCGGCGAAGTCGTCGGCCTGGGATTGCGGAAACACACCGAATGCCCCATCGAGGTCGATCTCCTTCCCAATTCGGTGCGCGCGCGCCAACAGATGAAACACAAGCGCCCCTACCTGGCCGGGGCCGGTGTTTGCGTGCTGCTTATCCCGCTGTGTTGGTTGGGGTACACGCAAAAGACGATGAACCTGACGAGGCGTCAATTGGATGTCGTGTCGGACAAGGTCAATAATCTTAATGACCTCAGCCAAAAACTCGCCCGTGAGCAGGGGCAACTTGCTGAACTGAACGGCAAGGCGGACCAGGTCATTTCACTGATCCAGCAGCGCTCGTTATGGCCCGAGCTGCTGCAGGACCTCAACCGACGCCTCGGCTCCAACAACATTTGGATCGTCTCACTCACCCCGCAGGCGGACACCGGTTCCGGTGGCCCGGCCCCCGTATCCGGCGGCTCCGCGCGTGGCCGCGGTCGCATGCGCCCCGGGGCCGAGGAGGGCGAGGGAGAAGCCGCCCCAAGCAGCGCTCCAGCCGCCGGCTCGAGCAAGACCATCGGCGAACTGCGCATTGAAGGCGCGGGGATTCATTCCGCGGAGAATCCCGAGCGGGACATTCAGTCGGTCGAAGACTTCAAACAGAGCCTGAGCGAATCGACGAATTTTTTTGACAAGGCCGGCGTGGAGATCGTCGTGCCGCCCAATCCAATGTTGCAGGGCCAGACCTTTACCTTCACCGTGCGGGCGAAACTGGCGAAACCTCTCTCGATGTGACATGAACCTCTCGTGGCTGAAAAAACATGTAATGATCGTCTCGTTTGTCGCGGCGTTCCTGATCGTGTTGGGGGTGGTCGTTTGGCTCCAGCAGCAGGCGTCAGGCAAGAAGGCGGAAATTGATGCCGCACTGCAAGAACAGATGTCGCAACTCAACCATCTGCTCCAGACCAAGCCGGCCCCGTCGCCAGCGAACATTGACATCGTCAAGCAGGACCGGGCACAGGTTGACCACCTCTATCAGGAGCTTCTGGCCAACGTCGCGCACAGCCGCGTCCACGCGCCTCCTGACCTCAGACCCGTCGCCTTCCTGCAAATGATGGCTTCCCAATTGGCCAAATTGGGGCAAGCGGCCGATGGTGCGGGAGTCAAAATTGTGGACGGTTTCGCTTTCGGGTTCAGCCGTTACGCCGGAACGCCACCCACCATCCCGGCGCGCAACCTTTCCGAAGAGGACACCAAACGTGTCGTGACCCTGTTGGTGAAGCAACTGCGTGCCATCGAAAAGATCAGCACCTTGCTCATCGAAAGCCACGTGGATGACCTCAACCAGATCCGCCGCTCCGAAGTCGAACCGTCCAACGGCCCCGACACACTGGATGCGCCAATCGTCAACGATCCCAAGGCGCTCTATCAAACATTACCCTTTGAGTTTCAATTCCATTGCACGCCGGAAGCGTTGCGCGATTTTCTTAACAGTCTCACGCGGTCTGATTGGTTCTTTGCCGTTCGCAGGGTGCAGATCACTGGCGAGCCCCCCCCACCCACTGAGAAGCCGGCGGCTGGATCACACGGCGGGGCCCCCGCGCCGACGGCCGTTTCGCCGCCAAAACGCGCGCATCTGGCTGTGACCGTGCGGGTCGACCTGATCGAATTCTCCGGCAAGCCGACAGGCAAGGCCGAAACGGGAAAGCCGGATGCATAGTTGGCGAAGGCTGAAAGATTCGACATGGATTTCCTGAAGAAACACTACGAGAAAATCACCCTGGCGGCCGCGCTGGTCCTCCTGATTGTCTCGGCAGTCTTACTTGCCCTGAAAGTCAGTGCGCTTAGCACGGAACTAAATGAGGCGCCTCGTCGCGCGCCCAAGCCAGAACTCACTTCCCACGTTCCCTTGCAAGTCTTGTCGAATGCTCTCCAGGCGGTGGCGGATCCGCCCATTTGGTCAACGAACGCGGACCTCAAGATTTTCAACCCCGGGGGCTACGTGCCACCCAAGACAAACGTCTTCGTGGGGGGGAACCCGACGAACGGCCTCCCCATTCTGGTAGCCTCGGTCCACAAACCCTTTACCCTGCTTTTCAAGGCGTACTCCTACAACGCCGACAAGGGAGAGGGCTATAACTTCCAGGCCAATTTCCAATTTCGAGCCCACTCGTTCTTCATTCCGGCCGTGGGCGACCCCATCAAGGATCGCTACGAGGACACGGGTTACCGAGTCGTGAAGTTCGAGAAGAAGTCAAAGACCGTAGACGATCCGGCTAGCGGCGCCAAACACGATACCGATGTATCGGAATTGACGGTGCAGCATCCGGGAAACAAACCGAAGACCCTCGTTTTGGGACAGGCGGGGGTGGAAGAAGAACCGGTGGCGCTTGTCCGCTGCGATGTCGCGACTCCAACTCGCGAATTCCGCCGGGGACAACCGATCCAGTGTGCCGGCAAAACTTACAAAGTCGTTGACATCGATCTGAAGCAGATGGTAATCGTTGATTTGCAGACAGGGGAGAACTACACCATCAAGTCTCAGCAGTAGTTCGGCTTACACAGGAATCCCAAAGGTTACTGCTTTAGCATGGTGATAGGGGGGTGTGCGCGGCGCCTCGGGCGAGTTGAGAACGGAATGGAGAACTGCCATATGACAAGAAGAATTTTGTTGGTATTGCTCACGAGCGGCGCATGTTTGTTCGCGTCTGGAAATCTGCCTGCCGCAACGGCATCCTCCTCATCCACCAGCTCCACGAGCCCGGAGCAAGCTGCCCGAGAAGAGATCGTTCGCCGCCAGGAAGCCCAGATCGCCGCCCGTAAATTGATTGATGAGGGAAAGAAGCTTTACTACAGCGGCAAGTATCAGGATGCCATCGCCAAGCTCGAAGAAGCTGTCAGGATCCTCCCACGGGCGAAAGCCACGGAAATCGATTACTCGAGCGCGTTGCAGGGCCTAACCACTTCGTACTCGCGCCTCGCTGATGCCGCTTTTCAAGCCGGTGATTACGTAAAGGCCCGCGAACTGGCCCAAAAAGCGTTGGAATACGACCCCAAGAATCACGCTGCTGAGAATGTTATTATCAAGACGAAGAAGATTGGATCGACGCCGACCACTACTGGAGGACAATCTTCCGCTGCTGCCAGTTCTTCTTCCGGGTCCGCCCCTGACCAAACACCCGAGTTCCTTGCCAGAAAAGACCAGATCAAGAAGCTTTTTCGCGAAGGCAAGATCCTCATGAACTCCGGCCAGTACGACGAGGCCGAGCGACGCTTCCAACAGGTCCTCATGCTCGATCCCTATAATGCGGATGCCGAGACCCTGCTCCGCTCGGTCGACAAGGCGCGCAATGATATCGCCATGGGTGCCGGTGACGAATCACGCACCCGTCGCCTGCGGGAAGTCGAGGACGCCTGGGTTCCGCCCCTCAATCGTGAGTCCCAGCCGCCCCCCATCGATAAAGACAGCAGTGTCATTAGTCGCGAGGCCGTGCGCCAGCAAGGAATTGTGCGGAAACTGAACGAGATTATTGTCCCCGAGATCAATTACCGTGAAGCGGTGGTCAGCGACGTCATCACCTTCCTTAGCGACGAAAGCCGGCGGCTCGATCTCCCCGACCACGTCGGTGTAAATATTGTCTTGGGCGGTGGCATCGCGGCCCCAAGTGGCCCCGCCGCTCCGCCAACTGCGCCGCCACCAGTTCCCGCGCCCGGCGCGGCAGCAGAACCAGGCGCCGCGGCAGGTGCCGGGGAAGTTGAAGGTCGCAAGATCACACTTTCCTTGCGGAATGTTCCGTTGATTGAGGCTTTGAAATACGTAACGACTCTCGCCAACCTGAAATATCGCGTCGAATCCAGCGCGGTGATCGTCCTGCCGATCGATGCTCCATCAGGCGATATGGTCACGCGCATATATCCTGTCAATCCCGGTGCGTTCAGACCTTCTGTGGAGGTCACAAATTACACGGCCGTCACGACGCAAACGCAAGCAACCGGTGGTGGAGCCGGCGGCGCGGCCCAAGCGTCACCAGCGGTACAATCTGGACCGGCCTCCGTTCTTCCCCAAGTCAGTATTTCTGTGTCGACCAATACCATCAAACAAATGTTCGTCGACGCTGGCGTCTTGTTCCCTACAAATTCCAGCATTTTTTACAATGAACGTACCAGTATCATCGTCGTCCATAATACAGTGGAAAACCTTGAGGATTTCGAGCGCGTGTTGGCGACATTCAATGCCATCCCACCGCAAGTCCAAATCGAAGCCAAATTTGTGGAAATCTCCCAAAATGACCTCGATGAGCTTGGCTTCGACTGGCAGGTCGGCACCAAGCAGCTTGGCAGTTTCGATGCGACCGGCGGCAACGGGTCTGGGGCCTTTCCTCCCGGTAGCGGTACTGTCCCGAATCAATCGTTCGACGTGACGTCCGGCCTGCGAGACTCCACCGTTATCCAGGGAAATGCAATTGACGCGCTCCTGGCAAGTGCTGGTTTCGGCACTACTGCCTCGGGCTCATCCGAAATCGGTACCATCCGCGGCATTTTGACGGATCCACAGTTCCAGGTCATTATCAAGGCGCTCTCCCAAAAACAAAGTTCCGACGTCCTCTCGTCGCCAAAGGTCACCACGATCAGTGGCGCGCAAGCACAGATCCGCGTCGCGCAGGAGTTCATCTATCCCACAACGTTCAGCACCGCCGTTATCCAACCAGGTACGGCCGTCAGCGGCGCCATCCAGGCTCCCACGGTAACACCGTCGACTCCGACTGCCTTCGCAACCCGACCGGTTGGCGTGGTCTTCAACGTCACCCCGTTCGTTGGAGCCGACGGCTACACGATCAGCTTGACTCTCATCCCCCAGGTCACGGATTTCCTTGGATTCATCAACTACGGTAACGTCATCAACCTGGGTACTGTCACGACTGCCAACGATATCAAGCAGCCGCTGTTTTCCACACGCGATCTGATCACCAGTGTCGTAATTTGGGACGGTCAAACGGTCGTTCTGGGTGGCCTCATCACGGAGCAACTGCAGAAGATTGACGATAAAGTCCCTTTCCTCGGCGACATTCCGATGGTCGGACGCCTGTTTCGTACGAAGACCACGTCGCGTTCCAAGCGCAACCTACTTATCTTCGTGACCGCACGGCTGATCGATCCATCAGGCAATCCGATTCATCGCACGCCAATAACGGCCAGCGCCCGGTAGCTGACGCTCTCCTCCGAATAACCTGACTTGAAGCCACCGTGCTGGCCGGATTGTTTTATTCCAGGCGGCGTGATAACTTTCACCGCACCATGTCTGAGACCGTACTTCTTTATGACGCCTACTCGCTGATTTACCGCGCGTTCTTCGCCATTCGCGTTCTCACCGGCCCGGATGGTGCGCCCGTCAACGCCATCTACGGGCTGACCAAAATGCTCAAGAAGATGGCTGTGGACCATGGACCATCCCATCATGCGGCCGTCTTTGACCTTGGCGCCCCGCAAAAACGGCTCGCGCTGCTACCCAGTTACAAGGCGCAGCGCCCACCTACCCCGCCCGCTCTCGAAGACCAACTTCCCGCGATACGCGAGATTCTCCGGGCGCTGCGCATCCCCATCGTCGAGGTCGAGGGCGACGAGGCGGATGACATCATCGCCACGCTCGCAGTACAGGCTGCGAACACGGGCTGCGACGTGCTCATTGCCAGCAGTGACAAGGATTTCATGCAAATCGTAGGACCACGTATTCGCCTTCTTCGTCCGGATGGCAAGGAAACCGTCGTTGTCGATCCTGCTGCGGTTAAAACGCGCTTCGGCGTTACCCCTGAGCAGATGGTCGATCTGCTCAGTTTGTTGGGTGATTCAGTCGATAACATCCCCGGCGCGCACGGGGTTGGCGAGAAAACAGCCGCCCAATTACTGCAGGCGTATGGTACTCTGGACAACCTTCTGGCCCGCGTTTCCGAAATTGCCAAACCGAAACTGCGCGAAACCCTGATCGCCTCAGCCGACAGGCTGCGGGCCAATCAGCGGCTGATCGCACTTCAAACCGATGTCCCTTTGGCTGTCGATCTGGGGGCTTTGAAGGTGCACCCTGCGGATACGGCTGCCCTCGCCGTTCTCTATCGTCGATTCGGGTTCAAATCCCTGCTGGCAGAATTGACAGGGTCATCCGCGACGGAAGAGAGGGATCTCTTCAGTGCGAAATAAAGCGGCGGTTTCGCCTGCGCAAAACCGCCGCCCTTTGCTCAATTCTATTACGCCTAACCGCCCAGCGAACCGATGACGCTGATCAGCGGCATGAACATGGCGATGACAATGGTTCCGACGACGACGGCCAGGAACACGATCATGATCGGCTCCAGCAAGGAAGTGATCGCTGTCACCGCATTGTCCACTTCGTCATCATACACGTCGGCCACTTTCATCAACATGTCGGGTAAGGCGCCGGTTTCCTCACCGACATCCACCATGCTAATCACCATGGGTGGGAATACCCCGGAGGCCTCCAGCGGCTGCACAATGCGTTCCCCCTCCTTCACGGAGTCGTGGACCTGTGAAACCGCCTTCGCGATGACGGCATTGCCCGAGGTCTCCCGCACGATGTTGAGGGCTTGCAAAATCGGCACGCCGCTGGCGATGAGCGTCCCCAACGTGCGCGTGAAACGAGCGATGCCAACCTTGCGGATCAGTTGTCCGAACATGGGGGCGTTCAGTTTTATCTTGTCCAGGTAGAACCGTCCCTTCTCCGTCTTGCCGATCATCTTGATAGAAATCACCAACGCGGCGATACAGCCGGCAACGAGCAGAATCTGATGCTGGACGAGATTACTGACCTGCATGACGAACAAAGTCAATCCGGGCAGAGATTTGCCTTCGAGCAGGTCGTTGAAGATCTCCTGAAACTTGGGGACAATGACGATCATCAGGAACGACACGATGGCCAATGCCACAAAAATGACGACGGCCGGGTAGACCATCGCTGAAATGACCTTGTTCTTGATCTTCTGGGCCTTTTCCTGAAAGTCGGCGAGCCGCCCGAGAGTCACGTCGAGTACGCCGCCCGCTTCGCCGGCGCGCACCATGTTGACGTAAAGGCGGTTGAATACCTTCGGATGCTGCGCCAGCGCTTCGCTGAACGTGCTGCCTGCTTCAACGCTCTCGGCGATCTGTTGCAACGTGCGCTTGAGCGTCGCGTTCTTTTCTCCCTTCCGCAGCACGTCGAGACCGCGCAGCAAGGGCAACCCCGCGTCGATCAGCGTGGCCAATTGACGTGTAAACGCCGTCAGGAGTTTGGTTTTGACTTTCCCAGAGCCAAAACTGAGACCCATGGAGCCAAGCCCCTTCTTGGCTGCAGCCTTGCCACCCGCCTGTGCGGGGGTTCCCGGCGTCTTGGCGCCCTTCTTCGCTGCCGCTTTATCGGCCTCGGCAACATTTGTAGGGAAGTAGCCCATCTCGCGAATGCGACTTACCGCCGACGTTGTGTTTTCACTCTCCAGGACGCCGCTGATTTCCTTGCCCCGCGTGTCCAACGCTACATAGTTGAATTTTGGCATGACCATCCTCCGCGCCTCGCGCCCCAATGAGCGTCCGCGCTGTTATGTGTACTTAAGAACCTCTTCCACGGTTGTCTCGCCATCGAGAATGCTGCGAATGCCGTCTTCCCGTAATGTCCTCATTCCCAATTCCAGTGCCCGCGCTCGAAGGACACCCGCAGGTGCGCGCATATTGATCAGTTCACGGATCGGTTCCGACATGACGAGCAGTTCGAACAGACCTTTGCGCCCTTTGTATCCCGTCTCGTTGCACTCCATGCAGCCCTTGCCATAATAAAATGGACGACCCTGCGTGTCTTCCTTTGTCAGAGCCAACTCGGACAATACCGCCTCGGTCGGCTCATAAGCAATCTTGCACTTCTTGCAGCTGGTGCGCACGAGACGCTGGGCGAGAACTCCTTGTAGCGTGGAACTGATCAGAAACGGTTCGACGCCCATGTCAATCATGCGTGTGACCGCGCCGGACGCGTCATTGGTATGCAGGGTCGTGAACACCAAATGGCCTGTGAGCGAGGCTTGAATGGAGATTTGCGCAGTCTCCAGGTCGCGCATCTCGCCGACCATGATAATATCGGGATCTTGGCGCAGAAACGCACGTAACGCCCGCGCGAACGTCAGGCCGATCGCTTCATTGATCGGCACTTGCATGATGCCCTCAATGTCATACTCCACAGGATCTTCCGAGGTAAGCAGTTTCATGTCGACGGTATTGATTCGCTTCAAGCAGGAGTACAACGTGGTGGTCTTGCCGGATCCCGTCGGCCCCGTCACAATGAAGATGCCATTGGGCACCTTAATGACTTCTGTCGTCTTCTCAAAAATATCATTCGGCATTCCCAGGCTTTCCAGCGAAAGGTTGACCACTGTGCGGTCGAGGACGCGAAGCACCACCGATTCGCCATACTGCGTCGGCAATGTCGAAACGCGCAGGTCCACCTGCTTGCCTCCGATGTTGAGCTGGATGCGTCCATCTTGCGGCAGGCGGCGCTCGGCGATATTCAGGTTGGACATGACCTTGATGCGCGAAATTACCGGTAGCGCCAGATGCTTGGGCGGCGGCGCCATTTCATACAGGGCGCCGTCCACGCGGTAGCGAATCTTGAATTCGTCTTCGAACGGTTCAAAGTGAATGTCGCTGGCGCGGTCCTGAATCGCCTGGAACAGGATCAGGTTCACGAACCGTACAATCGGCGCCTGGCTCGCCAATTCCTCCAGGGCCGCGGTCCCGCCCGTTTTCGTCGCTGTCTCCACGACCTCCGCGGAAGCGAGCTGCGACTCCATGTCCTCCAGCACGTCTTTCAGGGACTCGCTTTCTTCGCCGAAGAAACGAAGGATCGCGTCCTCAATCTGTTTCGATGGCGCGACGGCCAGTTGAACATCCTTGCCGAGGATAAAGGAAAGCTCGCCGACAAGCTGCGCGTTGTACGGATCCATCACCGCCACGGTGACGGTGTTTCCAGCAATGGTGACAGGCACCGCCCGGTACATGCGCGCCACGCTCGATGGCATGATGCGGAGCACGGCCTTGTCAATATCGATGTCCTCGAGATTGAGGTACTCCAGGTTCAGGTGCTCGGCCACCGCACGCAGCAACTGCTCTTCGCTGACCAGGCCAAAATCGATGATGACCTGCGACAACGGCTTGCCGGTGCGCTCGTGCTCCTCCTGCAGCTCGCGAAATTGGTCCGGCCCGACCAGATTACGCTCGCGCAGCAGTTCAGAAAGTATGGCGCCTTCACCTTCGAACATGGTTTACCGCCTTCCGCCTTCACCCTGCAGTTTGGCAACGATGGCCTGTGGATCCTGCGCGATCGTGATCAAATCGCCGTAGCTGATCAATCCGCGCTCGTACAAGCTCATGAGATTCGAATCGAGTGTCATCATGCCGTACTTGGCCCCCGTCTGGATGTCCGACGTGATGCGAAACGTCTTATTATCGCGAATCAACGCCTGGATCGACGGCGTCGTAATCATGATCTCGAAGCACGCCACCCGCCCCTTCCCGTCCGCCCGCACCAGCAGCACCTGGGAAATCACGGCGATGATCGAGGAGGCCAACTGCGTGCGGATCTGTTCCTGTTGGTCTGTCGGAAAAGCATCGACGATGCGATCTACCGTGCGCGCCGCACCGGTGGTGTGCAGCGTCGCGAAGACCAGATGCCCCGTTTCCGCCGCCGTGATGGCGGCTTCCATCGTTTCCAGGTCGCGCATTTCGCCGACCAGAATGCAATCGGGATCCTGACGCAAACCGCGCCGCAACGCCTCGGCAAAGTCAGGTACGTCGACTCCCACTTCGCGCTGCGTGACGATGCTTTTCTTGTGCGGATGGTAATACTCCACCGGGTCCTCGATCGTGATGATGTGGCAGTCTTCCTCGGTGTTGATGATGTCAATCATCGAGGCCAGCGTCGTCGTCTTGCCGGAGCCGGTCGGCCCGGTCACCAGAACCAGCCCGCGTGGACGAAATAGAATGTCCTTCACGGAAGGTGGCAGGCCGATTTGCTCCAACGACATCAGCTTGTTGGGAATCTGGCGCAGCACCATGCCAAAGTTACCACGCTCCTTGAAAACGCTGACTCGGAACCGCGCCATTTCGCCGAAAGCAAAGCCATAGTCAGTGCCGCCCTGCTCGCGGACCTTTTGAATGTGGGCCTCGGAGGTGATCGCCTTCATGATGCTTTCGGTGTCCTCCGGCTGGAGCACCGGCAGATCCATGTGCACCAGCTTGCCATGCAATCGGATGACGGGCGGCACACCAACCCGAATGTGCAAATCAGAGCCGCCCTCATCCACCATTACCTGCAACAGGTCTTCCATTTGCGCCGACATAAGCAACTCTCTCCGTTCTCTGAACTGTTTACCGGACCACGTGAACCTTATCCTTCATCGCCCGCCGTGATGGAGATCACTTCTTCGGGCGTCGTAATGCCCGCCATGATCTTGCGAACCCCGTCCTCGCGCAACGTCCGCATCCCCAATTCACGCGCGCGAGCGCGGATGACATTGGAGGGTACCTTCTCGTAAATCAGTCGCCGCACCTCATCGTCCACCGAAAAAATCTCGTAGATACCCATGCGCCCGCGATAGCCCGTCCTCGAACATTCATTGCAACCGTTGCCGCGCACCATGGTGGACTTCTTCACCTCGTCGGGATTCATTTTCAGTACTTCCATCTCATAATCAGTCGGCATATACGGCACGCGGCACTTGGGGCAGACCTTGCGGATAAGCCGTTGCGCCATGATCGCCTTGACCGCGGAAGCGACCAAAAACGGCTTCACACCCATATCAACGATACGTGTCACAGCCGAGGGCGCGTCATTCGTGTGCAAGGTCGAAAACACCAGGTGACCCGTCAGCGCCGCCTGCACCGCAATGTTCGCGGTTTCAAGGTCGCGAATTTCACCGATCATGATGATGTTTGGCGCCTGGCGCAGAATTGAGCGCAACGCGGCGGCAAACGTCAGGTTAATGTCTGCATTGACCTGCACCTGGTTGATGCCGCCGAGCTGGTACTCGACAGGATCTTCCACGGTAATAATCTTGCGGTCGGGCTTGTTGATCTCGTTCAAGCAGCCATACAACGTGGTGGTCTTGCCCGAACCGGTCGGCCCTGTCACCAGAAAGACCCCGTCCGGCATGTTGATGATCTTGGTCATCGTTTCCTGGTCATCACTGAAAAACCCGAGGTCACCCAGCCCGAGCAGCAGGCTGGTTTTGTCGAGGATACGCATGACGATACTTTCGCCGTGGTTGGTGGGCAGACAGGACACGCGTAGATCCAGTGTGCGACCCATCACCGGAATCTGGATGCGCCCGTCCTGGGGAACGCGCTTCTCGGCGATGCTCATATTCGACATGATCTTGAGGCGACTGATAATCGAGGCCTGCAACCGCTTCGGCGGATTATCCACTTCTTGCAGCACGCCGTCGATACGGTACCGTACCCGCAGCCGCTTTTCCAGCGGCTCAATGTGAATATCGCTCGCCCGGTTCCGGTAGGCCTCCATGATCACCAAACCGACGAGTTTGATGATGGGAGCGTCGGCATCGGTTTCGGCCACGTCTTCGAGTTTGCTCTGCGCCGCTTTGTTCGTCGGAAGGCCGAAATCCACTTCGCCTTCGGTGATCTCCTGCAGCATGTTCTCGACCGTATCGTCCGCGCTGCCATAGTAGCGGGTAATCGAGTTCTCAATGTCGGTCTTGGCGGCAACGACCGCCTCTACGTTCATCCGCAGGATGTATCGCAGGCTGTCCACCGTATCGACATCCAGCGGATCGCTGATCGCGACCGTGAGTGTATTGTCATGCTTGCCAACGGGAACGATTTTGTAGCGGCGGGCGACGTGCTTTGGTACGAGGGCGACGATCTCATCGGGAACGCGATATTCCGCGAGGTCAATCGTGTCCATGTTGAACTGGCTGGCGAGCGCCTTGACCACGTCCTTTTGGCTGACGCGCCCCATCAAGACGAGGGCGTCGACAAGCCCCACCTCTTCCGCCTTCGAGCGTTCTTTCGCCTTTAGGATGTCCTCGTGCGAAACAAGCCCAACGTCGCGGAGAATTTCAACAATATATTCGTCTTGAGCCGGCATATCCTTCGCGAGACTGCGGCGGTTCTGCCAAACAGTACCGCCTATGCGTCGACCCGTCAAGAAGACGGATCGTCGCAACCCACGAACCGTTAATAAGTTGAGTGTGCATTTAACTGCCCTTCAACTTGTGATGCAGGATTTCCCCAACCAGTTGGGGATTCGCTTTCCCCTTGCTCAACTTCATGACCTGCCCCTTCAGGAAATTGATCGCGCCTTCGTTCCCGGCCTTGAAGTCTGCCACGGATTTGGGGTTCTTGGCAATCGCTTCGTTAACGAACCCCTCCAGCGCGCCGGTATCGCTGACCTGAACCAGCCCTTTCTCCTTCACGATCAGGCCCGGGCTCTTTCCGCTGTCAAACATCTCGGTAAACACTTCCTTGCCGATCTTCCCGCTAATCTGCCCGCCATCGACCAATGCCACCAACTCGGCCAGGTGCTCCGGCTGGATGGCGCACTCGCCAATCGTCTTTTTTGCCTCACCGAGTTTACCAAGCAGCTCGGTCATCACCCAGTTCGAAATCGCCTTCGGATTCTTCGAAACCGCCGCTGCTTTCTCATAGTAGCCCGCCAGGACCGTGTCCGCAACCAGCACGCCGGCATCGTATTCCGGCAGCCCGTACTGCTTCATGAAACGCTGGCGTTTCGCCTCCGGCAACTCGGGCAACAGCTTCCGCGCCGCGGCGAGCATCGCGTCGCTGACGACCACGGGCATCAGGTCCGGATCGGGGAAATAGCGGTAGTCGTGCGCGTATTCCTTCGTGCGCATCACGAATGTCCGTCCCGCGGCTTCATCCCAACGCCGGGTCTCCTGCGAAACCTTCTCGCCCTTCTCCAGCGCCGTCGTCTGACGTTGAATCTCATACGCCAGCGCCCGGCGTATGCCCGAAATCGTGTTCATGTTCTTGATTTCGACCTTCTCGCCGAACTCTTTTTGGCCGATGGGACGCACCGATACATTCGAGTCACACCGCAACTGCCCCTTCTCCATGTCGCAATCACTGATCCCGCCGCTGACGAGGATTTCCTTCAGCGCGGTAATATAGGCGAAAGCTTCCTCGGGTGAGCGCATATCCGGCTCGCTGACGACCTCCATCAGGGGCACGCCGGCGCGGTTGAAGTCCACGCCGCTGGTGCTTTCAAAGTGGGTACTTTTGGCGACATCTTCTTCGAGGTGCGCCCGCGTAACCCCGATCGCCTTCGTCTTTCCGCCGTCCAACTTGATCTCCACCGCGCCCTTCGCGCAGAGGGGCAGGTCATACTGCGAAATCTGGTAGTTCTTTGGCATATCGGGATAAAAGTAACTCTTTCGATCCCACTTGCTGAACCCGGCAACTTTGCTACCAATCATTAGACCCGTCAGGATCGTTTTGCTCACGGCCTCTTCATTCATGACGGGCAACACGCCCGGATACCCGAGGCAGACCGGACACACCTGCGTGTTTGGCGGCCCGCCAAACTCCGTCGTGCAGCCGCAGAACATCTTGCTCTTCGTTTTGAGCTGCACGTGGACTTCCAACCCTATGACTGCTTCGTATTCCATGACGCTATAGATTTGGCCGGGCCTTGTGCCATTCCGTTGACTGTTCGTACGCGTGCGCTATGCGCAGAATTGTCTCCTCATCAAACGCTTTGCCGAGCAATTGCAACCCAATAGGCAGCTTTGGATCGCTGCTAAACCCGCACGGCACGCTCACGCCGCAAATGCCGGACAGGTTCGCGCTGATCGTGAAGATATCGCAAAGATACATCTTCAGTGGGTCGCCCGTTTTCTCGCCGATGCGGAACGCCACTTCTGGTGACGTTGGCGTCACAATGGCGTCACACCTGGCAAATGCCTTCTCGAAGTCTTGGCGAATGAGCGTCCGCACCTTCTGCGCCCTCACGTAATAGGCATCGTAATACCCCGCGCTCAGCGCATACGTGCCGAGAATAATGCGCCGCTTAACCTCCGGGCCAAAACCGGCTCCCCGCGTCCTGCCATACATATCGATGACATCTTCGCCCGCAACGCGCGCGCCATAACGCACGCCATCAAACCGCGCGAGATTCGCGCTCGCCTCCGCCGTCGCAATCAAATAGTACACCGCCACTGCGTAGTCGGTGTGGGGCAAGGAAATTTCCACAATCTCGGCACCCAACTCCTCCAACTTCTTGATCGCCGCCCGCACAGCCGCTTCAACTTCGCGATCCATTCCATCAATGAAATATTCTTTCGGCAGACCAATGCGCAGGCCCTTCACGCCACTCTTGAGCGACGCTGTATAATCGGGCACCGGCCGCGGCACGCTCGTCGAATCTTTCGCGTCATGACCTGCCAGCACGCGCAACAACAGCGCGCAGTCCGCAACATCTTTCGTGAACGGCCCAATCTGGTCAAGCGACGAAGCAAAGGCCACCAAACCATACCGTGAAATGCGCCCATACGAAGTTTTCAGCCCCACGCAACCACACAACGATGCGGGCTGGCGAATCGACCCGCCCGTTTCGCTACCAAGCGCCGCAAACGCTTCGTCCGCCGCGACCGCCGCCGCGCTCCCGCCGCTGGAACCTCCTGGAATACGCTCAACGTCCCACGGATTGTGTGTGATGCCCCAACTTGAATTCTCCGTGGAGCTTCCCATCGCAAACTCATCCATGTTCGTGCGTCCCAGCAGAATCGCGCCGGCCTCGCGCAGCCGCTGCACTACGAATGCGTCGTAAACGGACGTATGTCCTTTGAGGATTTTCGAGGCGCAGGTGCAGGGTTGGCCTTCGACGTTGATCACATCTTTGATAGCGATCGGTACGCCACCGAGAAGTTTGCCGTTCTTGGCGACACCGTTCCGATCGACTGCCTCAGCCTGTGTGAGCGCGTCCTCGGCATTGAGCCAAAGGTAGGCTTTCAGCTTACTGTCAACCGACTGGATGCGGTCGAGCAGCGATTGCGTCGCCTCGCGGGCAGAAACCTCGCCGCGCCGCAATTTCTCGCGAAGCTGATGGATCGTCAGGGTGTGCAGGCTCATTCGACTATCTTCGGGACAATGAACAAATCACGGGCCTGTTCGGGCGCATTCTTGAGTACCGTGTCGCGGTCAATCGACGGTCGCACTTCGTCCTTGCGGAGAACATTCGACAGCGGGGTGGCGTGCGCGGTCGGCTCTACGTTCGAGACGTCCAGTTCGTTGAGCTTGGCAACGTATGCGAGGATGTCCTTGAGCTGCGCGGAGATCTTCTGCTTTTCCGCGTCGGTCAGGTGCAGGCGCGCCAGATGCGCCACATACGAGACGTCAAACTGGTCGGTATCATTCGCCATACGAGAAATCCATCATAGCGGAGCGGCTGGCTTCCTCAAGTAAAATGCTCCTTCGAAGTGTCATCAAGTTTCTTGCCGAAGATGATCGTGTACAGAATATCGCCGGAACCATCGGACTTGCGAAGACGCGCCTCGCGTTGCAGTTCTGCATAACCCAATCCCTCGAAGAAGTGACGCGCCTGCGCATTCTCCGCGCTCACTCCCGCGTGCACGCCGCGCACACCCGCGCCGCGAATCCGTTTGCAGAACGTCTCAACCAGCCGCTGCCCCAGGCGTTGACCGCGGAATCCCTGCCGGACATTTACATGCAAGTGCGCGAGATAATCGTCAAGTGCCGGGCCAGTCCGATGTCCACTCTTCAGCCACAGACCGAGATTGGCGCGCAAGAGGCGCACAGTCTGTGGATGCCACAGCGTCCCTCGTAGCAGTGCTTTGACAAGCACCATCGGAACAATTCGCCACTTCATGGTACTAAGGAACCGTTTCGTATTGAGGCAGCCGGTCACGTAACCGACCACCTCGCCGCCGTCGTCCGCCACAAATGTCGATTGCGGTTCGTGCTCCGTGTAATAATTCGTGAGCAAATCGCCAAAGACCTCGCGGTCGGGGAAAAACCTCTCGACGGGTTGGCCGGCATCGGCTGTGTCGCAGCAGATTTGCCGCAAACCAGCGCGATCTCTCGGCTCATACGGTCGAATCTGCAAGCCCGTTCCCATGGTCATGGAGATATCGCACGCGCCGACTTGCTTTGTCCAGTCGAGCCTTGCTTTTTTGGGAAGACCCAAGGAAACTCGCCGACCATGAAGCGAACGATCCCCCTTTACTGTGGTTTTGTGTTGCTCGTCTTGCCAGCCATCGGCGTCGCCGACCCCGGCAATCTCGTTTCCTGGTCCAGCAACAATCTCAACGAACTGACCTTCACCTGCCAGTCGACCGTGGTGAAACTGGACATGCTGGACACGTCAGTCGTGCGCGTCCGAATGACCAGCAATGATGTGCCGTTCTCGACGAATGCCTCGTTCACAGTTGTGCGGTCCTGGCCGCGGCCCGCGATGAGCGTTACGGATGGGAATACTCTCATCGTGTCCAACGCCGGACTCCGCGTAGAGATTAACAAGACACCGTTCCGCCTCTCTTTCCGCAAGCCCGACGGCTCGGTGGTGCTGGCCAACGCTGACGCTTCCGTGACCACCAACAGCGCCGATGGATGGTCAGCAGACTTTGCCATGATTCCGGGCGAACAGTTCTACGGCCTTGGTCTTGTTCTGGGCAAACCACTGAGCTATTTCGCCCAATTGCGCAGGCTCTACAACGCGCGCACCGGCTTCCACTCCGGCGCGATGACCGACATGGCGGTGCCGCTGGTTGTGTCGTCCCACGGCTACGGTCTTTTCGTGGACAACACCTTCCGCCAGGACTGGGACTTCAATCGCGCGGATGGCACGCAGTGGCAGGCGCAGGTGAGCGGCGGGGAGATGAATTACTATTTCATTCGTGGCGATTCGCCTGCCGAGGTGCTCGACCACTACACGCAAATGACGGGTCGCGCGCCGCTGCCGCCGCGCTGGGCCCTCGGTTATATTCAATCGAAATACGGCTTTCACAATTGGGCCCAGATGTTTTCGGCGAAGGACAGCTTCCGCACGAACGACCTGCCGTGCGATGCCCTGGTGCTCGACTTGTACTGGTTCGGCGCGTCGTCGAAGCAGATGGGCGCCCTTCAATGGGACACCAACAAATTCCCAAATCCCGCCGCCAACATCGCCAGTCTTGGCAAGGACGGGTTCAAGGTCATCACCATCCACGAGCCGTACTTCAACAGCGAGAACGAGCCCGCGAAGTCCAACTTCCTAGACGCCTCCGCGCGAAAGGTGCTGATGACCACGAATTACCCGGACTGCACCATGCCCAGCGTCCTGAATGGCTTCTTCGGCAATGGCGGCTACCTCGATTACAATAACCCGGCCGCTCGCGGCTGGTTGTTCGAAAAATTGCGCCCAATCATCGACGAGGGTGTCGCGGGACACTGGACCGATCTCGGCGAACCCGAGAAAGACGACGTAACCGATTTCTCCTATGATGGCCGCCGCGAATTGGAACTTCACAATGTCCAGAACCTGCTTTGGCATCAAGGACTCGCCGAGGGCTACGCGACGAATTACCCGAACCAGCGCCTCTATATTATCAGCCGCTCCGGTTTTGCTGGCGATCAACGCTACGGGGCGGCCCACTGGAGCAACGACGTCGGCGCCGACTGGCCGACACTCGCCGCGCACCCGAACGCCCTCTGCGACTACAGTCTTTCCGGCCTCAGTTACTTCGGCAGCGATATCGGCGGTTTTACCGGCATACCGACTGACGAACTGTACGCGCGTTGGTTCGAGTTCGGTGCATTCTGCCCGGTCTTTCGGGCGCATGGTAAAGTGAAGGAGGGCAAGCCCATCACGCCTTACGAGTTTGGCGACACCGTTCGCGACATTTGCCGCACCATGTTGAAACTCCGTTATCGGCTGCTCCCGTACGTTTACACGGCCGCGCGTGAAACCACCGACACAGGGCTGCCCATGTGCCGGCCCCTGCCACTCGCGTATCCCGGCGATACAAATGGACAGAATGACGGGAGCGAGTTTCTCTTCGGCCCAAACATCCTCGTCGCGCCCGTCACGGCCGAAGGCGCGACCGCTCGTAGCGTCTACCTTCCCCGCGGGAATTGGATCGACTTTTGGCGTGGTCAGGTCCTGGCAGGTTCCGTCACTACCAATTGGCCGGCGCCACTGACGCAAATTCCGTTGTTCTTCCGTGAGAACTCCATCACGCCACTGGGTCCCGACGTCGCCTCGAGTCAGTTTGATGATGGCTCGGAACGCGGCCTGCGTATCTATTGCAGTTCCGTTGCCGACAACAATCTTTACGATGACGATGGCGCGTCCAATGGCTATCGTAAGAACGAGTTCGCCATCACCAGGCTCCATGCGACATCGTCGCGCACCAATGTCTTCATCAACATTGGCAGCGCTGTCGGCACCTACACCGGACAGCCGAAGCAGCGCGCCTGGAACGTCGAACTCTTCTGCACCAATCGCATCACCGGTGTCACCGCCGACGGCGCCAATCTCAAGAAGCTTACCAACAAAACCGCACTGGCAGCCGCCAAATCCGGCTACTTCCTCGACGGCTCCGAAAAACTTCTGCGCATCAAACTACCGCCCGCCGCAATCACGCGCCCGCACAAACTCTCTGTTCACCTGGCAAACTGAAGGATTCGACTCCCCGTAGAACGGGCGTCCCGCCCGTTTTCGCCGTAAAAGCGAACCCACTTTTGACCGGAAACCACCCAAAAACCCCTCTCCGGTGGGTTCGTTTTCCAGAACGAACCCACCGATTTTTTCCGGGATTTTCCGTTGCAACTCCAGTGTTCATAGTTGCTTACATCAAAAATACTGTCGCAAAACGGTGGGTTCGTTTCGCAGAAACACATGTTTTCAAGTCCCTTACTTCCCGTAAGGGACGCAGTCGCGCCGACCTGTCGCGTCGTAGCCTTGGCGAAGACGGAAGCTTTAGCGAAGGCGTATGTGCCTCCTGATTTTCCGCACTGTGCTCTCCGCTTTCCCCCTTTCCCGATGTCAAAGAACCGCCCCGACCATACTCCTCCCGCCACACCGTGTCCAGCCAAATTTATCGCTTTCCGATACAAAAACAAGTCTGTCTGCTGCTCACGTGGGACCCGTGCGCCTGTGCAAGAATGCTTTAGCGATGCCGGCGACACAAAACATACGGATCCTGCCTATCCACCTTCTCAGTCGGCTGACCACCCGCCTTGCTTGACGCTCACAGCGCGTTGTAGTAGCCTGCGCCGCAAATCAGCATGAGTTTGCACAAGAAATTTGCCGTCACCTTTCTCAGCGTGTTCCTGTTCGCTTTCCTGATGCCGACCGAAGGTCCCGCGGCGTTGATTTGGCGAAAGGGTGAAGGCTGGACTTGGGAACATGAGGGCGTCGTCACCGGGACAAATCCCACCGAACAATTGAAGATCGCGCAAGATCTGCACGCGAAGAAAAAATATCGCAGCGCGATCGACGCGTATCGCCGTGTCTTTCGTCGTTGGCCGCTGTCGTCCTCGGCGCAGGACGCTCGGCTCGGCGAAGCGGAATGCCTCGGTGCCATCGGCTACCACTACAAGGCGTTTCAGGAATATCAGGAGTTGATCAAGAAACACCCCAATACGCCGCACTTCGACACCGTCCTGCAACGACAGTACGAAATCGGTAATCTCTTTCTCGCGGGCGAACGCCAAAAGGCCTGGGGTATCCGCTGGCTGCCTTCGCTGGATCGCGCGGTGGAAGTGTATGAGCAGGTGGTGAAGAATGGCCCGTACAGCTCCGTCGCGCCCGAGTCGCAGTTCCGCATCGGGCTGGCCTACGAGAAACAGCGCGACTACCTCGCCGCTGTTCACGCCTATGAGAAACTGCTGGAGCGCTACCCGAAACTCCCCCTCGCCGAGGCGGCGCAGTTCCAAATCGGCTGGGAATACAAGAAGGAGGCCGCGCGCGCCGAGTACGACCAGAACGCCGCGAACCAGGCGATTGCCGCCTATACTGATTTCCTTGTGCGCTACCCGAAAAGCGAAAAAGTTGCGCTTGCGGAGAAATACCTGACCGGGCTGAAGGGTGAACAATCCCGGGGTCTGTTCCACATCGGTCAGTTCTACGAGAAGAACGGCCACTATAGGTCAGCGCTCATCTACTACAACGATGTCATCGAAAAGAATCCCGAGTCCAATTGGGCCACGCAGGCAAAGGATAAAGTCGCCAGGCTCTCACCCCTTGCCACGGAGAAGACCGCCACGCCATGAGCCGTCGCGCTTCGCCCGGTAGTCGCAGCCACGTGGCGCGCACAGTGCAACTCACGCTCGCCTGCATCTTTGCGTTCGGCTGCGCGGGCTATCACGTCGGCCCCGTTACGAAACGAAATTTTAATTCCATCGCCGTCCCGGTATTTCGCAACGCTACGCTCCACCCCCAGGTCGAGGCGCAGATCAGTAACGCCGTCATCCAGCGGCTGCAACAGGACGGTTCCCTGCGCATCGAATCCGAACGCCGTGCCGACGTGGTACTGAAGGGTTCCATCACCAAGTACGAGCGCCAGGCCCTGCGCTCCCTGCGCACGGATACGGGATCACCCCGTGAGTACGAGATTACGATCACCGTGCGGGTCGAAGCCACGGACCGTCGTACCGGTGAGACGGTTCTCAAATCGACCGAACTGGAAGGCAAGTCCGACGTCTTTATCGGTGAAGATCAGCAGAGCGCGGAAGAGCAGGCCTTGCCTTTGATCGCTGATGACATTGGCAAGCGGGTCGCCGGATTACTGGTGGAGAGCTGGCAGTGAACAACCGCAACGTCGAATGTTGAACGCCTACGCCTTCTTGGCGACCGCAACCCTCAAGTGGGCGGAAAGTCGCGACTTTTTGCGCGAAGCGTTGTTGCGATGGATCACCTTGGTCTTGGCCGCCTTATCGAGCGCGGAAGTCAGCAGACGATACACCGCGTTGGCATCCTCCGCCTTCTTGGCGGCAACGGCCGCAAGGAACTTCCTTTCCAGCGTGTGCAGCCTGGATTTGATGGACTTATTCTGCGCCGCTCGGCGGAGGCTGGCGCGCGCTTGTTTCGCTGCGGAACGTGTATTGGCCATGGTAAATGATCCGATGAGTCTTGTGTATCGTTGTTCGTTGGACGGCGCGCCATCTTACGTGCCGACCTGCAAAAGTCAACGGGGAAAATTGTGCGGCTTCTGAAGCTTTTACTCGGCATTCTACTCCTGCCCGCCTGCGCGGCCATCACCATAACCGCCGGCCGCCTGGGTGGGCAGGTGTCCTTTGCTCCTCATACCCTGTCTGACCCGACCTTGTGGGCATTTGCGGGGGGTTACGCGCTGTGGCTCGCGGTGTTCGTATTCCTTCCGAAGCCAATGCGGACCTACGTCCTCGGCCACGAACTGACCCATGCGATATGGGCGTTGATGATGGGCGCGCGCGTCGGCGGTTTGAAGGTGAAGAAGACGGGTGGCCAGGTGCGCACGAGCAAGACGAACTGGCTCATCACGCTGGCGCCGTACTTCTTCCCATTCTACGCGATGTTGTTCATCGGCCTGTTCTTCATCGCCTACGCCATCTGGAATCTCAGCGCATATCTGTGGGTGCTGTTCTTTCTCGTGGGTCTTGGTTGGAGCTTCCACGTAACCTTCACGCTGATGATGCTGCTGACTGTGGAGCAGCCCGACATCAAATCGCAGGGCGTGCTCTTCTCCGTGGTCGTCATCTACTGCATGAACCTGCTGACGATGGCCCTCACGGTCGCCGCGCTTTCCCGCTCGGTGACGTTCGTGGCCCTGGCCCGGTCGTTGGGCAGCGATGTCGTCACGACCTACGGCTGGACTCTCGACAAGCTGGTGGTCTTGTGGCATGGTGCGTGGGCTTTCGTGAGCCATACACAACAGCACTGACACGGTTTGCCAAACGAGACATGAATCTCACCGAAATCCTGAGCGTGGAACAAATCGTGCCCCGCCTCACCGCCGCGGACCGCTGGACCGTGATTGACCAACTGATCGATGTGCTGGTGCGCACGAAAAAAATTCGACCCGAGGACTCCGGGACGATACGCAAGGCGGTCAAAGACCGCGAGACAAGTAAGAGCACCGGAATCGGCTACGGGATCGCCCTGCCCCACGCGAGTGTCGCCTGCATACCGGACGTTGTCGCCGTGTTCGGACGGCCGGCCCAGGGTGTGGATTTCCAGGCGCTCGACAATCAGCCTGTTACGATGTGCCTGCTGTTTCTCACACCCCAGGGTCAGTTTCAGAAGCACCTCCTCTTGCTCTCCACCTTCGCCCGCTTCCTCAGCAACAAGGAAAACCGCCAGAAGCTGGAGACCGCTCGGACCGCCGAGGAAATTCTCGCCATCTTCCGTTCCGCAACCTAAGCTCGGACAAATGTCCTCCGCGCCCGACATCCTTGCCGACGCCGTCGAACGCGCTTTGCGCTCTGCCGTTGGCGCCGAAAACGCCGGCCCGGCAATCATTCGTCCCTGCACCGACCCGAAATTCGGCGATTACCAGGCGAATGGCGTCATGGCGCTTGCCAAACGCCTCGGTCAAAACCCACGCGCGCTCGCCGAGAAAGTCATCGCGGAACTCCGCCTTTCCGACATCAGCGATCCGCCGACCGTTGCGGGCGCAGGTTTCATAAATTTTCGTCTCACATCGTCGTTCGTCGCGCGGCAGATCACAGCCGCGGCTAAGGACGAGCGCCTCGGCGTGCCGAAAGTTGCGCAGTCGAAAACCGTCGTCATCGACTTCAGCTCGCCCAATGTCGCCAAGCCCATGCATGTCGGCCATGTCCGCTCCACAATCATCGGCGATTGCCTCGCACGTGTCCTGCGTTTCCTCGGCCATAAGGTCATTACAGATAACCACCTCGGCGACTGGGGCACGCAATTTGGAATGCTCATCCTCGGGTGGAAAAAATTCCGTGACGACGCGGCGTTACAGCAGGACGCAATCGGCGAATTGGAGAGGCTCTACAAGTCCGTCAATGCGCGCGAGGATTTACGCGATGAAGCGAAGGCCGAGTTGGTGAAGCTGCAACAGGGCGACGCCGAAAACCAGCAGATTTGGCAAAAGACCATCGATCTTTCGGTGCAGGAGTTCAATAAGACCTACCAGCGTCTCGGCGTGGCCTTCGACCACACGCTCGGCGAGAGTTTCTACAATCCGATGTTGAAAGACGTGGTCGAAGAATTGAAGCGCCTCAATCTCGCCCGCGAAAGCGAAGGTGCGATTTGCATCTTCTTTGAAGATGATCCGGAGTTGAAAAAAACCTCGCCGCTTCTCATCCAGAAGGCCGACGGGGCGTTCCTTTACGGCACGACTGATATGGCGACGCTCAAATACCGGATCGATCAATGGCATCCTGACGAGATCATTTATGTGACTGACGCGCGCCAGCAACTGCATTTCAAACAGGTGTTTGCCGCGGCGCGGAAATGGTTGGAGAAGCCTCCCGACCTGCGGCACGTTTATTTCGGGACGATCCTCGGCGAAGACGGGAAACCGCTCAAGACGCGTGACGGCACGCCCGTCAAGCTTGCCGACCTGCTCAACGAAGCCGAGGAGCGCGCCCTGGCGGTGGTGACGGAGAAAAACCCCAATTTATCACCCGAGGAGCGTCAGCAGATCGCCCGCGCCGTCGGCATCGGCGCCGTAAAGTACGCCGACTTGTCGCAGAACCGCACAACGGATTACATCTTCAGTTGGTCGAAGATGCTCGCGATGAACGGCAATACCGCGCCTTACATGCAATACGCCTACGTCCGCGTGCAAAGCATCTTTCGCAAAGCCGGCGCCGCCAACCCCGACATCGCCACGGTGTCGCTGGAGCACGCCGCCGAACTCGATCTGGCCAAACACATCCTGCGATTTCCCGAAACCTTGCACGCGGTTGCCGAGGATGACAAACCCAATTGGCTTACCGGTTACCTCTACGATCTCACCGGAAAGTTCAGCGCCTTCTACGAGAACTGTCCCGTCCTGCAGTCTGAAGAGCCAACGCGCTCGTCTCGCCTCCTGCTCTGCCGGCTGACGGCGGACGTGATCAAGTGCGGCCTGAATCTTTTGGGCATTGGAGTCATCGAACAGATGTGAGCAATACCCCTCGACACATTCGCGAAGTCCGACTACCGTAAGGGTTGGCAATAGTTGAAGACAGTTTTCACAGGAGTATTTCGGTTATGAGTGGCATTGAAACTCTTCATGTATCTGACGAAGTGCAGTTCGGGCGCGATTGTGAAGCGACGCAAATCCCCAGCGGCGCGCGGATCGTTGTACCCCAGGGCACAACCGCGTACGTCGGGCAAACGCTCGGCGGCAATGTGACGCTGCAGGTGTCCACCCTCGGCCTCGTCCAGGTATCTGGGCGGAACCTCGATGCGTTGCTCAAGGACGGTGTACCCGTTGCGGAATCCTCGTCGGCATCCTCTGCCGCAGTAGAGAAACCCACCGGTCCCGCTGACGAGAAGGCGCTCTGGGAAGCGATGAAACAGTGTTACGATCCCGAAATTCCTTGCAACGTCGTTGACCTCGGTTTGATCTATGACGTCAAATCGACGCCGCTGCCTTCCACACGGAGCCGGGTTGATGTGAAAATGAGCCTGACCGCGATGGGTTGCGGCATGGGACCGGCCATTGCGGCGCAAGTTCGTGACCGTTTGTTGGACGTCCCCGGCGTGGAAGAAGCCGACGTCCAGATCGTTTGGGATCCGCCCTGGAATCAAAGCATGATCACCGACGATGGCAAGAAGCGTCTCGGGCTTTGGTAATCTCGACTTCGCTTTGAACGTAAAAAGCGGGGCCGAAGGCAAACGCCCTCGGTCCCGCGGTTTTTTCTACTACTCAGAGGGTAAACTACGCCTTGTGACGCAGTAACCCATGATCTGGCTCGCGAATGACGTCGATCGTTCCCCAGACCGCGCCTGCTCCCAGCGCTACCCAACCCAGCAGCATCGATACAAGCATGAACGATTTGCCAATGTCGGCCAACGCCAGTACCAGGTTCATGCCGAGGCCAAACGCCGCAGACAGCAGGAGAAACATCCCGCCGACTCCGATAAGGTCGAATGGTTTTCGACCCGTCTCGAATCCGGCGATCTTCGCCAGCGCGGGTGAGGCCAGACATATCAACCCGAGTACAATCAACTCATAGTACATCGTTTTTCACCTCCCCTCTCCCACCGGTCCGAACATGGAACCAGCAAAAGAAAAGGAATCACTATTGTTACCTGAATAAAACCTACGCCTGCCCAGGTCGATTTGCAACTGGACCGTAGAAGTCCTTTACCCGCAATGGAATAGGCTTATCGAGTTGTAGCTCACCGCCTGACCGCTGTCAGCTCTTTCCAAGGGCCAAACCAGCCACGATCATGCCGGCGCGGCGAATCGCCGCTGAGACAGTAAAGACCATTCTCCGGCGGGCCCGTCCCGACAAACACCTCCGGCGCGCCTTTCGCGTTTGCGCCACGAACCAGCGCTGGCACGCAGTAACGAATCTGCGAGCCAACCTCGTAACTCCAAAGTTGCCGATCTCCCTTGCCTGAGATGCAGTGCACCCGCCGCCCCATCGTACCAACCAGAACATCAGGTACACCATCACCGTTCATGTCGGCAATCGCCGGCGCCGACATGACCAGCTCACCCAGGATGCCATTCCACTTCGGCTTACCCGTTTTCAAATCGAGACAGACAATGTCTCCTTTCGGGTTCACCACAACTCCCTCAGGAAATCCATCGCCGTCCACGTCTGCCAGCGCAATCCCATTGTGTGTGCGCGAGCGCGTCGCGGAAAATTGGTAGTCCCACAACTCCTTGCCTGTCTTCCCGTCGATGGCATACACGAAGCCGTTGTCAGACACCGCCACAACATCGTTCCGCCCGTCACCGTTGATGTCCACCAATGCGGGTGCTGACGGAAACGGATCGGAAACGGGAAACTGCCAAAGTTCCTTGCCGTCGGCGAGGGACAGGCAATGCAGCGCTCCCTTCCCATCCCCGACAAAAGCAAAGTCCTTATCCACCGCGGCTGGTGCCACCACCTCCGCCACAGCCGTGGCCCACCGCTGGGTGCCGGTTGCCAATGAAAAGGCATGGAATCCCGTCGCACCGTCGCCGACCACTACCACGCCTTGTCCTATTATCGGCGCGCCAATCGCTGCGTCCGCGTCCCCCGGTAATCGCGCCTGCCACAATACGCCGCCATCACTTGCGCGGTACGCCGAAAGCCATCGCGTCTTCGCATCGGCATCGACCACCACCCCCTGTCCCGCGGTAACGCCGACATAAGGCGACGGTTGGGCCGATGTCTGGACCTTCCAAATCGGGTCGTTGCGCTCGGGATCGTACGCCGCAATCTCGCCTCCGATCGACTTCGTGAAGACCCGCCCATTCTCAACCGCAAAGGGCGCGTCAAAATATGTGGCCGCGTTGTTGGCCCAGCGCTTCCGCCCTCCAACCCAGGAGAAACAGTTGATCTTTCGTCCCGCGCCTACAACCAGATCGGGCGTGCCGTCGCGGTCGATGTCATCCAGTGCGTAGCCGCGACCCGTCGCCGCGTCGAGTTTGATGCGACCGATCTCCGAGCCGTCGTGTCCCGAGAGACAAACGAGCTGGTCCGGTCCGTAATTGAAAATCAGGTCCAGCACACCGTCGCCGTTTACATCGGCCATGTGTGGCGTAACGACAAGGTAGTCTGTCTTCCACAATTGCGTCACGCCATCATGCGCAAAACAAGTTGTCGATTTCTCACCCACCACGATTTTTTCGGGCTTCCCGTCGCCGCTGAGATCGACCCAGAGCGGGAACTCGGCGCTCGTCCCGACAACCTTGCGGTCCGCCAGGGAGACCGCCGTATACGTGCGCACGTCGCCGACGGCCTGTGGAGTCGGCAGCAAGGCGGCCATTTTGCCGTTCTGTTCGAGGTCTTCGATGCGGGCCGGGTAATACAACGGTGCCCCGACATCGACTTTCCAGAGCAACTCTCCCGTCTTCGGCTGGAGGCAGTACAAGTTATGGTCGAGGCTGCCAACCAACAGTACATCCTCACCTGCGTCACGCGCCCACGCCACCGAACTATTGATCCGTCCAACCGCGCGAAACTTCCAGAGCAACGCGCCATCCGCCCCGCTGATGGCATATAGATTCCCGTCATCCGAGCCAACAAACGCGTCCGGCACGCCGTCCCCATTCACGTCATTTAGTAGCGCGGGGCCGTAAATAGCCCCATGCGTTTCGAACGTCCACAAGGCGCGACCGGTTTTGCCGTCGATGCAATAGACGTTGTGATCGGTCGAACCGACGATGATGTCGGGGGTGCCGTCATGATTCACGTCAGCCATCGACAAAGGAGCCTGCACCGCATCGTGCGCCCGAAACACCCACAGAGGAATGCCGTTGCGACCCGAAAGACAGTAGATGCGGCCATCATCATCACCCGCGATAACATCACCGATACCGTCTCCATCAAGATCGGCGACCACCGGCACGGACATGACATTGCCGCTGGTCTGCGCCGCCCACAAGGTGATCGACGGCAACGAGAACAGCAGCGTCTGTGTCTGATGCGCGGCGACGTTTACCTCCAGTTCCTGCGCCAGGAAGTTGTCCTTGTGGGCAAACAGAGTGTATCGCCCCGTCGGCAGTTCTTGCTGGATCGTCGGGCCTTGGAACGTCGCGTGGAATCCGTCTCCACCCGCTACGGTCACACCAATATCTGGCGGGTCCGTGGTGATTGCCAACGAACCCTTGCGCCGCGGCAAAGCAACGCTCATCGTGCGACTCTCGCCCGGTTTGGTACTAATGCTGATTTGCTTCGGGTCGTACAACGGCTCGTTCTCGATGAGGATTTCGTGCGCACCAGCCTTCAGGCTCAGTCCCGATTGGATTTCGGAATCGGACAACGCGGAATGATCGACCGCCACCAGCGCGCCCGGTGTCTCCACGCTCAAGTGTAGCGCGCTGGGGCGACTGTTCAGGTACAGAATGACCCCGTGAATCGTCGCGTAGAGCACGACCGCATACAGTGCGAGGGCTTTCCAGTGTTTCCGCAGTCGCCGACCGGCATAGTAAAGAAGGCTTGCGGGCTTCGCTTCAATCGGTTCGCCGCCCAGGAATCGATCGATGTCGTCGGTCATTTCCAGCGCCGTTTGATAACGACGATCCGGCACCTTCTCCATGGCCTTCAGGCAGATCGTCTCAATGTCCCGGTGGACTTTGCGATTGAGCTTGTGCGGGCGCGGCGGGTCCTCCGCGATGACTTGCTGCAACATCTGTATGACGTTGTCACTACCGAACGCCGGCCGCCCCGTGAGCATTTCATACAGCGTAACGCCCATCGAAAAGATGTCCGAACGCGCATCAGCCTGCGACGTTCTCCCGGTCGCCTGCTCCGGTGACATGTACCGCGGCGTACCCATCACCTGGCCTTCCATCGTCAGGTGCATGTCCTCACGCGAAATCTCTTTCGCGAGGCCAAAGTCAGTAATCTTGACGCGGCCTTCCTTGTCGAGAAGGATGTTGCCCGGCTTGATGTCACGATGGACGATGCCCTGCTCGTGCGCGTAGTGCAGCGCCGCGGTTGTCTGCTTCACGATCTCCAGCGCCTCACGCGGCTGCAACGGCCCACTGGCCATCAAGTCGGCCAGCGATTGGCCTTCGATGAAGTCCATCGTGAAGTAGTGCAGGCCCTCATGGGTGCCAAACTCGTGGATGGGGACGATATTGGGGTGCTGCAGCTTTGCCGCGGACTGCGCCTCATAGAAGAAACGCTGGACCTGATCCGCGCGCGCCGAGGTTCCCCCTTGCAGCACTTTCAACGCGACGATGCGGTTGAGACCCTTCTGTCGTGCCCGGTAAACAATCCCCACACCGCCACGCGACAGCTCATCAATGATTTCGTAATTGCCGAACCGCGCCATCATCTGGTCGTCAGGCAGCGACGCCCCATCGCCGTCGGAAATCGTTCCGTCCTGCTTGGATTTGCTGGTGGGTCGGTCGGTATGGGTCGGGTCAGAACGAGCGCTTACGTCAGCGATGGTCTGATTCGAGCAGTCAGGACAAACGTAACGAGCGGCCGAGGGTGGATTCTCGACCGCCTTGCTCTTCCCACAGATAGTGCACTGTACCTGGCTCGCCACGCAACCGCGCTCCTCACCGCCCGACAGCGCGGATTATAGCGACGCAAGAAGGCGGCGCAATAGGATTCAACCCCGCAGCCGCCAGTTTTTGACTTGATGCCATCTGCGCGCTGGCGCACAATAAGTATAGGAGTCAACGCGATGCCTTATCTTGTTCGGAAAAAATTCGATGGTTCAGCGGCGGATCGCTGGGAGCTTACGGACAAGGCCCTCACCTTTGGCCGGGGCGAAGACGCGGACGTGCTGATCAAGGATGAGCGGATGTCCCGCCAGCATTTCGCAGTCACTCCCCGCGACGGCAAGTATTACGTGCGAGACCTTGATTCCACCAACGGTACGTACGTGAACAACGAGCGCATCACTGAGAAAGAATTGCAGCCCAACGACAAAATCCGTGGTGGCCAGACCGTGATGGTCTTCGAGTTGGAAAAGCCGAAGGGCGTCGCCACGGTGATCGGCGAGATGTCTGCCGGAGGCAAAGGCTACAAGACGTTGCTCGGAGAAATTACGAAGGAAGCGAAGTAATTCGTTCCCGCAGCTCCCGAAGGCCTCCTCCAATCAGTTGTCCAACCTTCTATTTCACACGCTTCGCGTCGCCCCAGAGGTCTTCGAGGCTGTACCGCTGGCGAAGCTCGGGATGGAAGATGTGCACGAGAACGTCGTTGTAATCCATGACGATCCAACGGCTGGGCGGGTACCCGTCACGATGCCGCGGGCGCATCCCCTCATCGCGGAGACGGCGCGCAATTTCGTCGGCAATGGCTTTGAGATGGGGTTCGGAAGTACCGGTGCAAATTAGAAAGAAGTCGGCAACACTGGAAACATTGCGGACATCCAGAATCATCGCGTCTTCCGCCTTCTTCCCCAAGGCGATTTCGCGGCAGAGCTTGACCAATTTTTCGGAGGTTAGCCGGCTATTGCCCTTCACTGATAAAGCCGTCGCCTCCGAATATATGCATGTACCGCATCAGGCACAAGATAGCGTATGGATCGCCCGCTGGCAACTCTCGCGCGAATTTCGCTCGAAGCGATGTCGCAGGCGTGGCCGCGTAAGACGTGCTGGCGCAACCGTCGCCGCGTGGCCGCATCCAGCCGCCGATCGATGACTGGTTTCGGGTCGAACCCCGGTCGCGGCACCGTGACAAACGTGCAGAGTGTAACCAGGCGCTGTGCCTCCCGCCAGAGGTGCAACTCACGCAGCGAGTCCCCGCCGATGATAAAATAAAAATCTGCGCGAGGTTCGCGCCGTCGCAATTCCGTCAACGTGTCCACCGAATACGATTTGCCGCCGCGCTCGATTTCGATATCGTCAACTTCAAAGTGAGGGTTGTTTCGGATCGCGAGGGTGATCATGCGCAACCGGTCCCGTTCGCTGACCAACTTGTCGACCGTCTTGTGCGGCGGCGCGGCCGACGGGATGAACCTCACCCGGTCGAGTCCCACCTGTTCCATGGCGTCCTGGGCGATGAGGAGATGTCCGAGGTGAATCGGGTTGAACGTCCCCCCCAGAATACCGATACGTTGGCGCCGCTTCACAAGCGGTCCTCATAGCATCCCTGGCATGTGGAAGTCTGCATCCGCAGGAATCATATATTCCGCACCCCGCGAAACGCAACGCATTTGAGTTTTGGTTGGACAAACTCGCAGTCGCCACGGAATACTTTCATCCAGTGGATGCACGAACCTGAATACATCTCCCTTGATGACGGCAAACTGACTGTCGCCTCCGAATTTCTGCCAGCATTACAGGCTGCAGGACTTGACTCGTTCGACAAAATCATGGCGTTGCCGGCGAAAGCCGTCGTCCGCGCCGTACCGGGCCGCGCGACAGTGCGCGTCGAGTTGCCGTTACCAAGCGGAGGTACGCTCGTCGGCTACCTCAAGCGATATGGAGAGGAATATTTATCACCGCTCGACAAATTGCTTCGCCTTATCCATTGGCCGGGCCGTGACGACGAGGCCAGCCGCGAATGGCGCAAGTTGCACCTGCTCCGCACCCATAAGTTCCTTACCGCCCTCCCCATCGCCACCGGACAGTCGCGCCGGGCTGGCATCGTGACCAGTAGTTTTTTGTTGCAGCAAGAAATCCTCAATGGTTCACCCGCCGATGACTACATCGTCCAGCAACTGGCGACTGCTTCGCCGCAACGCAAATGGAAATTGTTTAAAAAATTGGGCAAATTGGCCCGCACGTTTCAGGATGCCGGATTCATTCACAAGGATTTCAACTTGAAACACATTTTTGTGGTCGAGCGCGGCGACGATTGGGACCTGTACCTGATCGACTTGCAACGTGTCCTCGGGCCGCGACCGCACCGTCAGCGCTGGTACCTAAAAGATTTGTCAGCACTGGCCCATTCCGCACGACGACGAGCATACCTTTCTCTGCCAAACTTGCTACGAATTTACCTGGCCTATGCGCGGACCATGAAGTTGCAAACCACCGACAAACAGTTCATCGCAAAAATTTGGCGGCGGGTCCGTAGGTTGCGCGGTCGTCAACCAAAATACGGCCGGATCTGGAATGCGACAGAATCCTAAAACGCCAACGGTTTGCCCTGCATGTCAGGCGGAATCGGCTGGCCGTACAACCGGAGGAGTGTCGGTGCAACATCCAGAATGTCCACAGGCGCGATTTGCCCCGCTTTCATGCCGGGCGCGGAGAGCACAAACATGGCGTCCTGCGCGTGATTGGCGTCGTCTGGCCCGGTGTCGTTTT
The DNA here is from genome assembly GCA_035577545.1 of Verrucomicrobiia bacterium. Lineage (NCBI taxonomy): Bacteria > Pseudomonadati > Verrucomicrobiota > Verrucomicrobiia > Verrucomicrobiia bacterium. The sequence goes on along the minus strand of DATLVI010000035.1, from coordinate 108,556 downwards.
CGAAAACATGGATGGCGTTATACCCAATGCTGCCAATCGAGCGCCAGTATAGGTCGCCGAAAATCACCACCAGATCGGGCCAGATTCCATTGCAGCGGTGGTACAGCCGTTCGGGCCGGTAAACGCGAGTGCCAATCGGCTTGCCGTTCTCGTCACCAAGCTTTTCGAGCTTTTGCATTAGCTCGTCGCGCAATGCCTCGTACTCATGCGGGGCAACGATGCCCTGAGGTTCGCGACCTTTCACATTGATGAACACGCGCGCATAATAGCCGCCCTCACTCCAGACTTTCGTCGCGCTCCAATCCACTTTGCCTTCCGCGATGAGTTTCCCGAGGGGTTTGGGTTGCTTCGGGTGCTCGCCCACGGTGAGGTACTTTTCCCGGATGAGCCACTCGTTGACGGCGATTCCACCGTCGATGCGCTTGGCGCCGTGGTCCGAGACGACCACAATCGCGGTCTTATCGGGCTCGGGCAGAGCCGCCAGCAAATTCCCGATTAGTTTATCGACATGGATGTAGTAATCACGGATGGCATCGGCGAACGGCGAGCCCGGTTCAAACTTGCGATGCTCTGGATCAAAGAACTTCCAGAAAGCGTGATGGATGCGATCGATACCCATTTCGACCAGCATGAAAAACTCCCACGGCTTCGTGCGCATGAGATGGTTCGCCAGTGCAAAGCGGCGGTCCGTCATCTCATAAATCTCACGCAGCACCGGGGCCTTGTTCTCCGTGCGGTAGTCGGAGACGTCCACCATGTACTGGTCTTTGCCCAGCACCTGATCGATCTCGTCGCGCAGTTCCGGTGGATAGGTGTACTGGTTCGTCGCCGGATCCGGCGTCAGAAAGCAACTGACCATCGACCCGTTAACGGCCGACGGAGGATACGTCCCGGGAACACCGAGGACCACGACGCGCTTGCCGGCCTTCGAGAGAATATCCCAAAGGCGAGGCTCCCGCACGGCAGTCGAAGTCGCAAACGTCAGTCCGCTATAGCTGTGGTCCTTGCGGTTGCGGAACCCGTAAATGCCCAAGGTACCCGGATCCTTGCTGGACATCATGCACGACCAGGCCGGCACCGTGATTGGCGGCGTAGTGCTGTTCATCGTCGTCCACGCTCCCCGCTCCATTAACCCGCGTAAATTCGGCAACTGGTCGCGCCACTTCCCGAACACCAGCGACGGCTCGGCGCAGTCCAGGCCAATCACCAGGATTTTTTCAACCGTGCCCATGCGCGTCCTTTTTCTTGTGCCTGTCTCATAAGACTGTTATACCACCCGCCCGTGGCTCCCGCAGCACAAACCATCACGCCCGCCGCGCGCGTCCTTGTCATCGGACTCGACGGCGCGACGTGGACGAACCTCGCCCCACTCGCCGAGCGGGGCGACATGCCGACATTGCGCCGCCTGATGCAGGGAGGCGCGTGGGGGAACCTCGATTCGACCATTCCCGCGTTGACGCCGCCGGCCTGGACAAGCCTCGTCACCGGCACCAATCCCGGCAAACACGGCATCCATCATTTTCGTCATACACCGCCCGGCGATTACTACCAACGTAGGCTCAACACGTCACGTGATATCCAAAGCGCGACTCTCTGGCAGCGGCTCGGCGCCCACGGCAAACAGGTCGGCGTGATCAACGTGCCGCTGTGTCATCCGGTGTATCCGGTGAACGGCTTCATGACCAGCGACGCCTTCGCCCCCGAGCCCGGCGTGACGACGTACCCTCCCGAATTGGCCGCCGAACTGAAGGACTACATTGTCGATGTGGTGAACTATCCCAGCGCACTGCCCGGCACGGCCCGCTATGAGCAGCAGATGCTCGCGTTCATCGATGAAAATGAACGCGTCCTGCTCAGCCAGGTCGATGCCGCGGTGCGGCTCATGCGCTCCAAGCCGTGGCAGTTTTTTATGATCGCGTTGATGGCGACCGACCGACTGGGACATTACTGTTGGAAGTTCTCCGACCCGGCTTCGGAAAGCTCGTTGACCACCGAGGAACAGAAACGGATCGGCACCCGCTGCCGCGCGATGTACCGACAAATCGATGCTCAGCTCGCGCGACTCCTCGACGCAATCGGCCCCGATTGCGCACTCGTCGTCGCGTCTGACCACGGCTTCGGCCCGGCGCCGGCGGCGTTTTTCCACACGAATCGCTGGCTTCTTGAGCGCGGTTACCTTCAGCTTTTGCCTGTCTGGCACTGGAAGCGCCTGCTGCACGGCTATCTGCCCCGCTCGTGGAAAGCAAAGTTGCGCACCCCTGTCGATAGCAAGTACGGGCTGGTAAATTGGCGAGACACAAAGATCTGGGCCGACCCGCTGGAGTCGCGGGCCGTCGCAATTCATATCAACCGTATCGACCGCTATCCGGAAGGAATCGTCGCCGAACCCGAGTGCGAGGCCCTTCTTGCCACCGTGGTTCGTGAATTGACGGCGCTCAAAACTCCTGGTGGGGACAAGGTCTTCGCCGAAATTCACCGCGGCGCGACACTATTCGACGGACCACACCAGGAGACTGCGCCGGATCTTGTCGGGATTCTCAGCAAGTCGTTCGACGTGCCCGCCAGTTTTCGCCGGGATGTGCGCGCAACTGAGTTGATTGTCCCGAACCGCCACATCCTGCGCGATGGCGGTCATGAACCCGAAGGGATTTTTCTTTTACGCGGCCCCAACCTGCGTGCGGCTGGCCGCCTTCCGTCGCAGCCGATCGTGGCGATCGCACCGACGATCCTGGAAATTCTCGGCCTGCCCATCGCGGACGATATCGACGGTGAACCGATTACCGCGGCTTTCACAGAGGACTTCCTGCGCGCGCACCCGCCACGGAGAGAATCTGAACCGGTGGCAACCGGGGCCGCAACATCCAACCAGCCGGAGTATTCCGAGGAAGACTCGGTGAAGATTGAAGAACGCCTCCGTAAGCTCGGGTACCTGGACTGACTTTGCGTAGATGACGACCACCAACCAGACGCCGTCTGCTTCCTCTCGCTTCACGAATGGCCTTGAGGCATTGTTTTATTTCTACGTCTTCAATGTTCTGCAGTTGCTGGTTATCGGCCATGGCTACCTCTCCCATGTCCCCACCGGCACCTCGACGTGGGGCTGGCTCGCGACGCTGTTGGCGTTCGTGGCAAACTTTGCGCTGCTGGCGCTGGTGCCCGCGTTATTGTCGCTCATCGCCCTGATATCGCGGCGGTTGTGGGTGATGTTGACGGCGGCCATCATTCTGTTCGGTCTGTTTAACGTGTTCATTTACGCCGATTTCGTGATCTACCAACTCTGGCTATTTCACTTTAACAGCTTCGTGTGGAACCTGATCACGACGCCTGGCTCCGGCGATGTCACTGTCGCTGGCAAGAGCACGGTTCTCTACACGGTCGGAACTGTCACACTGATCTTCTCCACGGAGATTATTTTCGCCGCGTTCTTGCTGCCCTGGCTCCGACGCCTGCCACTGGCCTCCCGGCTGCGAAGTCGCAGGGGGTTCGTCATCGCGTGTTCCACCGTGCTCGCGCTGATCTTCCTCAATATCGCCGTGTACGATATCGCAGATCTTCGCGACGATGTTGAGATCCTGCGGGTGAAGCAACTCTTTCCCCTGTACCAAGCCGTCACCATGAAGCGATTCGCCATCAAGGTCCTGGGGATCAAGCTCTCCCAGGACATGCGCCTTAAATTACCGCCCAGCCAGGGCTCGTTTAATTGTCCAAAGGCGCCGTTGCGCTTTCGCGCTGGCGGGCCGCGTCCCAATATTCTCATCGTCCCCATTGAAGGCGGGCGCTTTGACATGCTCACACCCGATGTGATGCCTTTCCTTTCCCATTGGAGTGAAAGCAATCTCGTGTTTCGAGCGAATTTCAGCACCGGCAACACGACTCGCTACGGCATTTTCGGCCTGTTGTACGGTATTTACGGCACCTACTGGCAACGCGCGCTGGCCGAGCACACCGGGCCCGCGTTATTCAAGTCACTGAAAGGACTGGGATACAAGTTTCGCATCCTCTGCTCGGCCAACATGAACTATCCGGAACTCCACAGCACCTGTTTCGCCGATGTGCTGCCAGACACCACCGACCAGTGGCAATGCGAGCGCGTGGACCGCGACCGTCTCATGACCGATGCGTTCATCAAGTTTCTTGACCAAAAGCCGGCCGGTCCATTCCTGGGTTTTGTGTTCTACGACGCTTCGCACCAGCCGTACAGTTACCCGCCGGAGCACGCGATTTTCCCCACAGGAAACATGACTGAAGACATCAACTACATAAAACTCGCGCGGGGCGAAGGCGACATGGCGTTGATCAAGAACCGCTACAAGAACAGCCTCCACTACGTCGACTCACAGATTCAGCGTCTCCTGCAGACACTCGAGCAACGCGGGCTCTTGGAAAACACACTGGTATTCGTGATGGGCGACCACGGCGAAGAGTTCCGCGAGTTTGGGCTGTTCGGTCACGACAGCGCCTTCCATAAGTATCAAACGCAGACCTTAATGGTCGGCCACATCCCCGGCGAATCGCCAGGCGCCATCAACCGTCTCACCAGCCACATCGATGTTCCCGCGACCATTTTGACCTACATGGGCGTCGAGAATCCGCTCTCGGACTACACGTTGGGCCATTCGCTGCTTGACGAACATGAACCGCCATTCCTGTTCATCGCGAATTGGAGCAATGCCGCGCTCATCGATCGCCAGACCATTATCACGTTCGGACTCGAGGCCTATAATACCGATACCACGATTCTGGACACGAACAACGTGCCACTGCCAAACCAGCGCGAGGCGTTGGCCTCCCATCGCGGCGAAGTGCTGTCAGCGCTGCAGGGTATGCGTCAGTTCACCAAGTAACTGGCACTTGCGGTTACCGGGTAGCGCCTGACTTTTCAAAGCAGGCAAACCAATTCACCGAAATGTATTTGCGGAAGCCCTTTGTCTCGACCAGGCGTAATCCAGAAGCCTCTGCCTCCTTCTGCAGTTGCCAGTGCGAGACAGCATGGCCCCTGGGCCCACCACCGAGAACCGCCTGTTGCAGCAGCTTGCGCCAGTGGGTGAAACTGATCGGGTGATGAAACGAGACAAGCACCTTCCGTCGGGTGACGCGCGCGGCTTCGCGAAGTATGGCCTGCCGCGTCGCAGCATTGCCAATATGATGCAAGAAACGCCACATGATCACGCAGTCGAACGCCCGGTCCCGAAACGGCAGGAATTCGACATCGGCATTGGTGAATCCGACCGTTGGTTTTTCTCCGGCCGTCTGCTTCGCTTCCTGGATCATGGCCCGTGAAAAATCGGCTCCTGCATAACGGTATCCCTTTGACGTCAGCAAGGGGATGAATCGGCCGGTTCCGCACGGCACATCCAACACCAGTGCCTGAGCTGGCAAATCAGCCAGCCAACTCTTGACGATTTTCTCCTCGAGATCATACCGCGTAAACCGCGATGGATCGCGAGAGAAGCGATACGCGGCAGCCATTTCCGGCGATTGCCAGCTCTGCTTGGCCTTGTATTGGCCCGGTGGAGTGGAAGTACTCACGGGTATTTGAAGCGTAACCTCAGAGCTGCAATCATCTTGTTTGACTGTGCCAGAAAAATCGCCGTTGCGTCCACAAAAAAGGGTGATTAGACTCTCGCGCACAGAGAAGATGATGACGATGGGAGACAACAGACGATGATCGTGCTCGGACTGGGTGGCGCGGTGGGACATGATCCCGCGGCGGCGCTTGTTATCGACGGTAACGTCATTGCCGCAGCGGAAGAGGAACGCTTCCTACGCGACAAACACGCCAAGGGTCAACAAGCGGAACAGGCGGCATTGTATTGCCTGAAACAAGCGCAGATCAAACCGACGGATGTTCAGGTTGTCGCCTATCCATTTGCGCCGATCAGTATCTTCGGCCCCGAACGCTGGCATTACGCGCGGCGGCACCTGTACGCGCCCGATCGCGCCTTCACGGTTCTCCTGAATGGTAATCGTCGTTTTTACCGCAATAAGCGCGATGTGTTCGCCATGCTCCAGAAAATTGGTATCGACCCGCAAAAAATCAAGTTCGTCCCCATCGAACACCATCTGGCGCACGCGTCAAGCGCCTACCATCTCTCAGGTTACCGGGATGCCGCCATTATGAGCATCGACGGTGTCGGCGAATACTGCACCACATGGTTTGGTTATGGCGAAGGCGGCGAGATAAAATGCACCCAGGAATTTTATGCGCCCGATTCGCTGGGCGGTTTCTACGGCGCGGTGACGGAGTTCCTCGGCTTCGAGATGCTGGATGGCGAGTTCAAGGTGATGGGCATGGCGCCGTACGGTGACGCGAGCCGCTTCGATATCGGGCCGCTGATCCACGCCACTGCGGAAGGGTTCAAGATCAACACGAAGTTGGTCAACTGTATCGGTTGGCGCCGCTACAAGCGCAACGGCAAGGGCACCTTCTTCGCGCAACGCCTGGTCGACCTCTGGGGTCCCGCGCGCCAAGGTGACGAAATCGACGAACCGTATGTTCACATCGCGGCGGCGGTGCAGAAAACCCTTGAAGAACTCGTGCTCGGTCTCACGAAATATCACCTCGGCGATTATATTAAGAAGTCGCAGCGCCTCTGCTACGCCGGTGGTGTGGCCCTGAACGTGAAATGCAACAAACGGCTCATCGAATACCTCGGAAAAAATGGCGAACTGTTCGTCCAACCGGCGGCCAGCGATGCCGGCACCGCGCTGGGCGCGGCTACGTACGTGGCGCATCAAGAAGGCGACACGATCAAGCCCATGCAGCACGCTTATCTCGGTCCCGAATACTCGAACGACGAAATCGAGGCGACTCTCCAGAAGCGCAGCATTCGCTACGACCGGGTTGCCATCATCGATGTCGTCAGCGATCTCCTTGCTCAGGGTGAAGTCGTGGCCTGGTTCCAGGGCCGCATGGAATTCGGGCCGCGCTCGCTCGGCAACCGCAGCATCCTCGGCAACCCGTCGCTCAAGGGTGTTAGCGACCTGATCAATTCGCAGATCAAATACCGCGAACGTTGGCGGCCCTTCTGTCCGTCCATTCTTGATCGCGCGGCGCCTGATATTCTGCAGTCGGCGCACCCGTCCCCCTACATGACGTTTACCTTTGATGTCGCCGAAAAATGGAAATCGCGCCTGAAAGAAATTGTGCACGTTGACGGCACGGCGCGTCCGCAAATTGTGACGCCGCAGAGCAACCGTCGTTACTACGAGTTGCTCGCGAGGTTTCACTCCAAAACGCAAATCCCCTGTCTGCTCAACACTTCCCTCAACCGCCGCGGTGAGCCCATGGTCTGCTCTCCCGACGACGCGTTGAACATGTTTTACGGCAGCGACCTCCAGAACCTCGCGATTGGCGATTTCCTGGTTCAGAAGTCACCCTAAGGCGTCGAAACGACCTTCAGTTTGCAGGCACGGTAGGAAAGCGTGGAGTTTCAAGAGTAGAAGCCCTGTTGTTCCAGCGATAGCTCAACTTCCTTCTCCGGACTCGAATAGGTTGCAAATGTGCAACGTGAAAAGGCAGATGGGCCAATTCAAACTCCGCTTGCAACCAATCGTCCAATTCATGACCGGGGAGTCCGCCGCGTTCCAGGTAGATCTCGAAGGCGCGCGCTCGAATTTGCTGCTCTGACAGGTGACTAATCCTCATGATCCCCTCACGTCCAAAGATAATCCGCCAACCGCAAAAATCAAATCGGCGCAACATCTGACAGAGGTCCCCAATGGGATGATACGCTTGGGGAAAATGGTGCCAGGGGGGAGAGTTGAACTCCCGACCAAGGGCTTATGAGTCCCCTGCTCTACCACTGAGCTACCCTGGCACAATTCAAATCGTCGGTCATGCCGCCCGACCCCTTTGGGCCGGCACAATCTGCGAAGCGCCGCATGATTAGCCAGCCGCCCAGAAATTTCAACTGCCTTTTTCCGAACACTGAAATCGTGGACGCCCACCCACCTCGGAGTAGAAGCAAATGGGGAACCCTTGCTGAGGGTGTGGGCTGTCGGGGCCCACAATTCTCAAGTGGAGATGGGTCACCAAAGACGATTTCTCGAGGCGTTGCAGAAGGCTTTGGCCTGGCAGGTGTGAACGCACCTCAGCAGGAGCGTGACTTACGCGTGGCGGCGCGCAGTTCTGCGCGCGAGCAACGCCAGCCCGGCGAAGCCGACCATCGCCAGTGCGATCGTGGTCGGCTCGGGGACCGTCACCGTGACCCCATGCTGAATGTTCACGGAATCCGCCCAGATCTGCCCGGTGTAGCTGGTGACACCGCTGCCCGCACCGATGGTGGCTGTTCCGTTGGGGACGAAGAGTGTGCCGTCCCATGAACTCCCACCGCCCTGCGACCAGTCACCGTGTACCTCCCAAGAGAGAGCGTTGGAGCCGGTGACGATGGCTGTCCGGTTGTTCATGGTGACATTGCCGACGATAAAAACATTGATCGGGCCCCCGGTGGTATCGAGATGGACCTGGGTGTTCCCACTAAGGGTGAGTGACGCCATGAAATACGTCCCCGCCGTCAGCTTCAGGTCGCCGCCGTTGCCGTACGAGACACCGCCGTAACTGCCCGGTGTCAGCGTGCTGGTCTGGGTCGTGACATTACTGGTTCCCGCGGAGAACGACGTCGCCGTCGGGAAGACGGGCAACATCGGGTCGCCGACTACAACACTCCCGATGACGTCACCGCTGTTGGTAGTCAGAACGCCCCCGGGGGCAATATACAAGGTCCCCACGATCGTAGCGTTATTCTGCAGGTCGACATTCGTTCCACTGCGGGCATCGCCGTTAACGATGGTCGCCCCATTCATGAAGATCGCGTTATGATTGGCCGTATCAGCGTTCTTAGCGCCGACCAGTCCATTTACGGTCGAGCCGACGCCGATTTGAACGCCGTCCAAGCCGTAGACTGTGTAGTCGGTTATGCTCGTGGTGGCGAAGAGCTGCGAGGGCACGGCCGATAACGCTACGGCGGCGAACAAGCAGAGAATAACCGACGCGCGTTTGGAATTTGTTCTAATAGAAACCCTCGCCGTCATCATTTCATCTCGCAAAATACTTGCGTTACATCTTCACTATCAGCACGACGTGGGCTGGGTGCCTCTCCAAGCACCCCGACTATACCAAACACATGAATCGATTCAAGCATTTATTTCAAGAATTTACGCGCCAAAGCGAACAACAATATGCGGTTCTCTTGGAAGCGCAAGCTTCGCAAGTCGTCTCGAGCGGGAGGTCACTCCTAACGGTCCGAACTGGAGTTATTGGTCTTGGTCGTATGCGCACTTGGTGAGAATGGGCGAAATGCATCGGGCGGAGTGCGGGTTTAGTGGGAGAAGCTGAGAACAGCGCGTGTGGCCCAAGAGCCGTTGGGACGGATGTCAGGATCCGGAAAGTTCCCGCGATCGCTGCTTGGCTACCTCGATTGCCTCGACAAAAATCTCCGTCAACTTGCGCCCGTTCATCACCTTGAGCGCGGCCTCGGTCGTGCCGCCGGGCGAGGTCACTTTGCGGCGGAGCGACTCCGGCCCCTCCCCGCCCTCCGCCAACAACCTTGCGGCACCGTAAACGGTCTGGATCGCCAGCTTCCTCGCCAAGGCTTCATCCAATCCGGCGGCAACGCCACCCTTAATCATCGCCTCAGTCACGTAGAACACGTAGGCGGGACCGCTGCCACTGAGGGCGGTCACGGCGTCGATAAGCCTCTCTTCGATGCGCACGGTGATGCCCACGGCCCCAAGAATCGATTCAGCGGTCGCCAGGTCATCGTCAGTCGCATAAGCACCTTTCGCCAACGCAGCGGCACCGGCTCCGACCAGTGCTGGCGTGTTCGGCATCACCCGAACCACCCGGACTTTGTCACCCAACTCACTTTCGATGCGAGTCGTCGTCACTCCTGCGGCGATCGAGATGAACAGCTTGCGAACTGCGGCTGCCGATTTCAAAGGAGCCAGGACCGCAGACATCTGTTGCGGTTTGACAGCGAGCAGGACAATGTCGGCGTCCGCAACCGCCTTGATGTTATCGTCTGTAGTGCGGATGCCAAAAGTCTTCTCCAATTCGCCCAATCGTTCGGGACGCACATCCGTGGCGATAATCTGCGACGGCATAACCGTCTTTGCCGCCAGCAATCCACGAATCAGCGCTTCCCCCATGTTCCCCGCGCCAAGGAACGCGATTGTCTTATTCTTCAGGCTCATGTCGTTTTCGTTCTCCAAAAATGGCAGCGCCGATGCGCACCATGGTCGCACCCTCTTCGATGGCGACCTCAAAATCGTGGGTCATGCCCATCGATAGCTCTCGCAGGCTGAGCGCATCGCGAAGCTCCCGCAACCGGCGGAAGTGAGGCCGCGCTTTCTCCACTTCGTCCGCGACAGGTGCAATGGTCATCAATCCCTGGACCTCGAGGCGTGGCAATCTGTTGATCTCGCTGAGGGTGGACTCCAAATCCTCGGGCTTCAACCCAAATTTGCTCGCTTCGCCCGAGACATTTACCTCGAGAAAAATAACTTGTGTTTTGCCCGTGTGTTCGGCCCATTTGCTCAATTCGGCAGCCAATTTAAGGCTATCGACGGAGTGAATGACTTCGAACAAGCCCACGGCATCGCGCGCTTTGTTCGTTTGCAGGTGGCCGATCATGTGCCAGTGCGCCCGGCTCGACACCAGCGGTATCTTTGCCTTTGCCTCCTGCACTCGGCTCTCGCCGAAAAGGGCCTGCCCGGCCGCCAGCGCAGCTTCCACGCGCTCCGGCTCGATTGTCTTACTCACGGCCACAAGTGTAACGTCCTCCGGCCGACGCCCCGCGCGCTCGGCAGCGGAGCGGATGCGCTGGCGAATCTGATTTATGTTGTGTGCAACCTCACTCACGTCTAGATTGTATTCGCAAAGTGGCGCGCATCGCAAGCGGGGGTTGCGAGCGGACGAGCGGCCTGACGTACGTCCCGTTTATTACATAGCAGGAACCAATTATTGCGTAGCAATAACCAAAGCTTGCACACAGCGCAGGAATCAATAGAATCCACACGTCAATGGCGCTCTCATCAAAGCTGGGCCATTTTAACTTAATCGAGGAGATCGCGCATGGCGGTATGGGCACGGTCTTCCGTGCCTTCGACCCCACCTTGAACCGTGAGGTCGCAATCAAGGTTTTGCGCGAGGACCTGGCGCATGACCCGAAGTTCCTTAACGATTTCCTCGAGGAAGCCCGTTCCGCCGCCGCCATCAGCCATCCACACATCGTCCAGATCTATTTCGTCGGTGAAGAAGCTTCCCAATACTACATCGTGATGGAATTACTCAAGGGCCGCACCCTTCGCGAGATCGTCGAGAAAGACGGTCCGATGAACGAAGAGGAAGCGCTCGACATGACCGTGGACGTGATCGAAGGACTGCGCGCGGCCTACAGGAACCAGATGATCCATGGCGACATCAAGCCCGCCAATATTTTCATCGCCGATGACGTAGGCGCGAAGATTTTGGATTTCGGCCTCTCCAAGCTGGCCAATGTCGATGTCGCGCCTGACCAGGGCATCTGGGGCTCGCCCTACTACATCTCTCCCGAGCGGGTTGGGCAAAAGGCCGAGGATTTCCGCAGCGACGTGTATAGTTTGGGCGCAACCTTGTTCCAGATGCTCACCGGACATCCGCCGTTTGAGGCCGACACACCCGAGGAACTTGCCGCGAAACGTCTCAACGAGAAGCCACCGCTGTTACGGGAACTGAATCCGGATCTTACACGCAAGACCGAGGAAGTCGTCAACAAGATGCTCAATAAGAGCATTCTTCTCCGCTACCGTGATTACGATGCATTGCTGGTCGATCTCAAGGAAGCCAAGACCGAAGCCACGGCCAAGCGCCTCGGGGTTGATCTCCATCCCGAATTCCAGCCGCCCCCACCGCCGCCACGAGCGCCGAAGCAGACTTCTCCCCTTCCACTGGTGATCACAACGGTGATCGTCGTGTTGCTGATTGTCGGGGTGGTCGCCTACATTTTCTGGCCGCGCACTCCTGTGCCCACCCCTTCTCCTTCGCCTTCACCCAGTCCCACGACGCAGCCACAAACGCCACAAACACCAGCGCCGATACCGCCAAAACCCAAACCGGCACGTCCCTACAACGTCGAGTTCTCGCTTAACGCGTCCAGCGCGCCCGGCGCGCATACAATCACCATCGCGGGCGATTTCAATGGGTGGAAACCGGAAACGGCTATCCCCATGCGCAAGCTGCCCAATGGCGAGTGGGCCGCCACCATCCAACTCCCGGCGGGACGACACTTGTACAAATTGATCGTCGACGGAAAGTGGATCCCCGACCCGGAGAACCCGGCGCAAGAGGATGACAATTATGGAGGCAAGAACTCGGTGGTTGTGGTGGGTAAGTAGCGGTGGCGACGGATCCGCATTTGGCCGGCTTCATTGAGTCTTTCAACCGCCAGGCGTACTACGAGGCCCATGATGTCCTGGAAGAGTTGTGGTTGAAAACCACCGACGAGCGCCGCGACTTCTACAAAGGCCTGATCCAAACGGCCGCAGTCTTTCTGAAACTGCAACAAGGCAAACCCGAGCCGGCTGCGCGTTTGGCGCTGCGCGCGACATCGCATCTGGAAAAGTATCCGGGAGTTTGCGAACGTCTCAGTGTGGAAGAGGTACTGGGCTGGCTCCATGACGTGAGCCGCGGTCGCAATCTCGTGGCGGAAGGCAATCCGCCGCGGATGGAGTTGCTCGACACATGAAACTGATCCAGGTTCTATGCATGGTGCTCACGGAGCTGAGCATTGGCAGTTTGCTGTTGCTTTGCCTGCTGCCGCCGCGTGAGATCCGCACGAGTTTCTTCACATTCAACAGCCTTCTGTGCGCCCTGACGGCCGCCATTGCCGTCGTGCTATCAAAGGCGGTGCTGCAGTCGGCCTGGACAGATGTGCGGTTCCTCGGTCTTACTGTCATCGGCGCCACCGCGGCCTATGGCGCGTTCCGATTGGAGAAACCTAATCTGGGGAGACTCTTGTTACTGGCATCGGGTCTGGCCGGTTCGGCGTTTGGCCTCATGCCCCTGGCGCAACATGCGCTTGCCATCCGCGGGTTGGAAACGACAGCACCCTGGTTTTTCGACGCGGGAGTGTTGAGTGCTACGTTGCTGCTGGGAGCCACGACCGTCGGGATGATCCTGGGTCATTGGTACCTGCTGATGCGACGCCTGAGCTTCGAACATCTGCTCCGCTTCGCGCAGATCGTGCTCGGGGCGGTGGTTCTGCGCGCCGTCATCGTCATCGCCACGGTCTCGTCGCTGGAAAGATTCGATCCGAACCTCGGCGGCATCCTTATTCCGTCGCTCTGGTCGCTTCACGGGAACTTGTTTTTCTTTCTCATGCGCCTGCTGTGGGGACTGGCGCTGCCACTGGCATTGGCCATCATGGTCCTGCGCTGCGCGCAGGAAAAGGCCAACCAGGCGGCAACGGGCATGCTGTACGTCATGGAAGTCAGCGTGCTGTTCGGTGAATTATTTGCCGCGTACCTCCTCATCTGATAGGATCGCGCCCGGGACGCGGGACGCTTGCGTCGCCAACCGCCCGTGTGTTAGAGTTCACCTCGTTGATTTTTGCGTCGGGACGTAGCGCAGCCTGGTAGCGCACTTGCATGGGGTGCAAGGGGTCGCGAGTTCGAATCTCGCCGTCCCGACCATTTTTCGCTCGCGCTCTGCGCGAGCGAAAAATGCCCTTCGTAGCCTCTGGCGAAGAAGGGCAATTACCTCTGCTCATTGCTTTGACATGCACTACGTCTACCTCCTCCGCAGCCTAAAGAATTCATCGAGAACCTACATCGGCATCACCGACGATCTCAAAGCGCGGCTCAAGAATCATAACGAAGGCGGGACCAATAACACTTCGAAATACCGGCCTTGGTAACTCGTCGGCTACGTGGCCCTTGCCGACCGCCGCCGCGCCGCCGAACTTGAGCGCTATCTGAAGAGTGGCTCGGGACACGCCTTCGCGAAGCGACATCTCTGGCCGAACAACTCGACTTCCGACTGAACTGATAAGCTTGCGGCAAATTCCCCACTGCGATAGGATGTGTTGCGCCATGGATCCACTGCTAAAACTCCTCGAAGAACACGCGTTGCGAACGCCAGCCGACCTGTCCAAGATGCTCAACCTTCCCGCCGACGAAGTGCAGCGCCGCATCAAACAGTACGAGGACGACAAGGTCATCCTCGGCTACAAGGCTGTTATCAACGACGACAAGGTTGACACCGACCTCGTCAAAGCCGTCATCGAGGTCAAGATCCAGCCCGAACGCGAAGGCGGCTTCGACCGCATTGCCAAACGCATCGCCAAGTTCGACGAAGTCACTTCCCTCTTCCTGATGTCCGGCGGCTACGACCTCCTCATTTTCGTCGAAGGCCGCAATCTCCGCGAAGTCGCCCAGTTCGTCGCCGAAAAGCTCGCCACCCTCGCCGGCGTCACGAGCACCGGCACCCACTTCATGCTCAAGACCTACAAAGAGCAGGCGGTGATGATGGAAGGCGCCGAAGAATTCGAGCGCCTCAAGATCAGCCCCTAACAGTGCAGCAGACCGGACCTACGACGGATTGGGGTTGAACTTCTCGCGGATGCGCTTGAACGTTCTTTTGATTGTGGCGTCCTCCGTACCGAGGCTGTCGCCATACTGTCCCGCCTTGAGGATCAGCTTGCCGGTCTTGGCGTCGAAGAATTCCAAATAGAAAATTTGGAAGCGCCAGTACATGTCCCAAAAATAATGATAGTTGATACGGCACCACAATTCATCCGACAACTCCTCACCCGGCAAAATCCTGCCGGAACGCACGAGCACCACGGAATCCTTGACGCGATCAAATGAAAGTTTTGTCTTTTCAGCGTTCCCACGATCCCCGGATATCCCCGCCTGTTTCACAAAGTCGCTCAAGGCATCCGGCTTGATCGCAAAATTGACGTTTTGTGGCAAGGTGCCGTGGGTCACCGCCATCACGTTCATGGGACTCAGTGTCGAGTTAATCATGCCGACGACGTCGCCGTTCTCGTTGAGCAACGGGCTGCCGCTGTTGCCCGCCTGCACTTCAACCGAAACCTGGATCTGCTTCGGGTCGTCATGCATTCCCACATTGGAACTGACCAGGCCCTTCGCGAGCCGCGGCGAAGTCCCCAGGATCTCGCTGAGCGGAAACCCAATCGTATACACCTCCTGCCCCATGGTGGGAGGCGCCGTGGAATCGATGACCAAACGCAGCACTTGATTCGTAACGGGTGTTTCCAACTTCAGCAGCGCAATGTCCGTGTTCGTATCCGCCTGCACGACGTCCGCGTACATCCGCTCCCCCGCCAGCCAGATCGTCGCGGTTTTCTCGTCACCAACAACGTGCGCGCACGTCAGCACGTGCCCTTGGTCGCTAATGACGAACCCGCTGCCTTGGCTCTCCCGTCCCGGCTTATCGGGATCCATCAGCTCCACCTCAAAGCCCATACCCTGCAGGCGCGCCACGACCTTCGGCTGCACCTCGCGAGGATCGTTATCCATCCTCACCATGTAGATCTTCCGATAATGTTTCTCGGGCGAGTAGTTGGCGGTCAACGTGGCTTGCGGGGTGGCACAACCGGACACCAGCACCGTGATACCACCAAGGATCGCTGCCAGAAATCGCCGCAATGGTTGGCAACGGTTCATCTCGATCTCCTCGGGGTGCCTCACAGGAAGAGTCTACTCAGCCGTAACTGCCGGTTCAATGAGAATTCCTCCCTCCCCAGTATCCTTCGTCAATGAGAAGAACCGTTGCGAAACGGATCAATATCCGCGATCTGTATCAGGTGTGCACACCAAACTACCGCAGGCTTCAAACCGCAACCGACGGCTCCGCCGTCGCCCCCGTCGCACGACGGGCGCGCGGGGTTTCCACGGCCACTCCCTGGTAATCCGCCAGACGACGGAACGTCGCGGATTCGCGGTACAGGTCCTCGAAGGAACTGGCGATGGCCTCGACTTGTGATTCATCATTCTGGACCTCGTTGGCGGCTTTCAAGACCACAAACTTGGTGCAGAGGTGCCGCACTGTGCTCAGGCGATGCGCGACGATGAGCGCGCTGGTCGCCGAACCGGAAAGCACTGTCGCCAGCCCTGCCTGCACCTCATGCTCGGTCACCGAGTCGAGGCTGGATGTCGCCTCATCAACCACGAGCAGCCACGGGCGACGGATCACCGCCGCGCCAATCATCAGGCGCTGGGCTTGGCCACCGGACAGCTTTATACCGTTCTTGCCGACAATCGTATCGAGTCCCTGCGTGAGCCGGTCCTTGAAGTCGATCTGCAGAAGCTGCATCAGTTTCCACAACTCGGCGTCGGTGATCCGGGCGCGTTCCTCTGTGCTGAGCCGATAGGTCAGGTTGTACCGGATGGAACCGTCAAACACCTGCGATTGTTGCGGGATGTAACCGATGCCCTTCCGCCAAGATGCCTGGCGAATGGTCCGCAGATCGATGCCGCCAACCAGAACGCAGCCGGATGTCGGGTCGTCGAATCGCAACAGTTTTCTCATGACGGTCGTCTTGCCCGCGCCGCTCGCGCCAAGCAGCGCCACCTTTTCCCCGGGTTCAATCGTGAAGTTGACCCGGATCAACGCGGCCGGCGCTTCCGCTGTTTTCTTCACCTCCGCCGGATATGTATGGGAGACGCCCGCGAATTCAATCTTGTGCGGCACGGTATGGTCCAGCGTCACCGCCTCCATCGAATCGGTAATGGCTGGCGGAATCCGCAGCGCTTCGATCATGGATTTGACCGAGGGCAGGTTCCAGTTGATCTGGTGCTCGATCGCGCCAATCCGCCAGATGTTCTCGCTGACCCTCGCCGACCACGCATAGAGCGGATAGAGCAGGCCGAGTTGCCATTTGTGGTTCCAGACCAGCCAGGCCCCCCACCCCATGATCACGATCAGGCCGGTCGCGTTGACCATCCCGCGAATATGCGCCTGTTTGATGAACCACAACCAGAACCTCCGGTCGCGCGTGATCACGCCATCGAAAATCCCGGACATCTCCCGGGTTTCCTCATCTTCTTTGCCGGAAATCTTGACGCGCTCCACCCGTTCCCAGCGTTCCACTCGCCGCCGGTTCAACGCGCGAAACTCTTTGTCGATCGGCGTGCAAACCTGGTTCACGCGAAAGTTCAGATAGATCGACCAGCAGAGGTACGTGAAAATCACGATTCCCATCACCACTCCCGCGATCCAACTGAGGAACCAGAGGAAGACATACGCCACGAGAAGCTGCATGATCGACGGTATCCCCTCAAAGAGGAGCATCCCCTGCATCTCCAGCAGCCGCCAGCGGCCTTTATCGATATTGCTCACCGCAAGCGTCGTGCCCTCATGGATATGCTGGCCCACGGACTTCTCAAAGAAGAGTTCCGTAATCCGATCATCCAGACGGCCCCAGTGAAGTCCGAGGACCCACTCGCGGGCCGATTCCTGGTAGCGATCGGCGAGCTTCTGCACGAGGAGACACCCCAGGAATATCCCGAGTCCCCAGCAAATCAATGTGCCGTTCCGGCTCGTGAGCCCGTTGAAAATGAGGGCCACCGCTCCGGGTTGAACTGTCTGCAGGATGATGACGACCAACAGGCCGCCAAACATCCGGTACAGCTTCCGCCGGCTCTGCGCCGTGGTCACTTCCCGCCAAATCCAGCGGAAAATGCCGCCCGCCTCCCGGGCGCTCTCCAGGTATTCCCCTACTGATGCTGCTGCCTTACGCTCTGGTTCTTCCATAAATTCCTTACGTTGACCAACCTCACTGCGCTACCTCTCCCGAACACGACAACAAAAAACCCTGCCTTCCTTTTCGGAAGCAGGGTTGGCGAAAACTATGGACGTGACACCTACCCGCTTCCAAACCCTCCTTCATTCGCGATGACAAAGTGGGCTGGGGAGACGCAGGAAGAAACCAGACCACTACCGCGCACCGAGGACATGGTAGTCCCCGCGAACGGGCTCATCAGTTGTGGTTTCATAATTCGCATCAAGTACTCTCCTCGAGCTTTGTAGCGGTTCAAGCGCCGCTCGTCAATAGTTTTCTCTTCGTGGCACTTGTTCTTCTCCTCGGAAGGGTCAAAGGAGTTGGTGCACCTTGTCCGCTGTAGCTTTAGCGAAGGAGGAAGCACGATGTGCGACGGCGGAAGCTTGCCGAGACCGCCCCGGGCCGTCTGTCGTTATCGTAATTGGGCGGCTGGGGCGCGAGCTTCATGGTTGCGATTGGGCTCCGTCACGCTTATAGTATGCGGTCATGAGATTCCGAGTTATCATCGAGCCAGACGAGGATGGGGTATTTGTGGCGGAATGCCCGGCGCTGCCGGGTTGCGTTTCCGAAGGCAAAACCCGTGAAGAAGCCATGGCCAATATTCGGGACGCCATCCAAGGCTATCTCCAGAGTCTGGAGAAGCATGGCGAGCCGATCCCCGGTGGAATCACAGAAGAGATTGTCGAAGTCTCAGTATGAGCCGCCTGCCAGTCTGTTCGGGCGCGGACGCCGTGCGCGCCTTTCGCAAGATCGGCTACGAGGTGGATCATCAAACCGGCAGTCACATCATCCTTCGCCATGCGTCCGGTCGTCGGTTGACAGTCCCCAACCATCGTGAACTCGCCAAAGGCACGCTCCGCGCTTTGATCCGCGATGCCGGCCTGACCAAGGAACAGTTCATGGCGCTTCTCTAACGCACTCACGTCACTAGCAATCCGCGTGTGAATCAAGCTCAGCAGGCAGAATCACATGTGGTTCGTAAAGCATTGCTTTTCGCAGCAAAAGGCGAGAAAACTTCCGCGTGAGTTTGGACGTCGTTTTGGATAAGGATGGCAACATAACGCGCTATAACACCGTCTTGGAGCTTCCCCCTGTCGAATCACCGCAGACGGCGGTGCGGGCTACTATTGCGAGCAAGGCTCAGAAGTGATGACACTTACAAGCTTGAAACTACGAATATTCGCACATCGGCTTATTGTTAAGCGGTTTATCCGAAAACTAGCTGGTTTTTATATCATAGCTTCTCTCATTTTTCTCATCGTGGGAACCTTTCTGATCTTTCATCCAGAAGCGGGTAAGGACATGGCGGGCAAGCTACCCCCTATTCCGATAATCATTCAATTAGTGATCGCGCTGATAGTGTATCGCCTTGCTGGTAAAATCCGCGCCTAATTCAAATTAGGACACCACCCCCTCCCTGCGTCGCTTGCATTTCCGTTCCCACGCACGTAAAATACAAGTTCATGCCCCTCGAACGTCAAACGAAGCGCGATTTTGTTGCCGAGCATGTGCGGAGTATCCCGCGCTCGGGGATTCGCGATTTCTTCGACATCGTCCAGTCGATGGACAATGTCGTGTCGCTCGGCATTGGCGAGCCGGGGTTCGTCACGCCGTGGCACATTCGCGAAGCGGCCATCTTCGCGCTCGAACGCGGGCGCACCAGTTACACTTCCAATTTCGGCTTGATCAAACTTCGCAAGGCGATCAGCACGTATTTGAAGGACGTCTTCCACATCGAGTACGACCCGAATTCGGAAATCCTCGTCACGGTCGGCGTCAGCGAGGGTCTGGACATTGCGTTGCGGGCCATTATCAATCCCGGCGACGAAGTTCTCTATCACGAACCCTGCTACGTCTCGTATCACCCGAGCGTGCAGTTGGTGCACGGCGTCGGCAAGGCAATCCGCACCCGCGCCGAAAATAAATTTTCACTGACTGCTGAAGACGTTGCGGCCTCCATCACACCGCGAACCAAAGCGATCATGCTGAATTTCCCGACCAACCCGACGGGTGCTACACTGTCCGCTGAAGAGGTCGAGAAAATCGCGCGGGTGTGCATCGATAACGATCTATTGGTATTGACCGACGAGATCTACAGCGAACTCACCTACTCCGGCAAGCACAGCACCGTTGCCGCGCTGCCGGGCATGAAGGAGCGTACGATTTTCCTCCACGGATTCTCGAAGGCGTTCGCGATGACCGGGTTCCGCATCGGCTACGTCTGCGCTCCCGTCGCGCTCACCGAAGCCATGTTGCGGGTCCACCAATACTCGATGCTCTGCGCCCCGATCCTCAGCCAGGAAGCCGCCATCGAGGCGCTGGAACATGGGCTGGACGACATCGCTGTCATGCGCGAGCAGTACCGGCTCCGCCGCAATTTCATCGTAAAGTCTTTCAACGAGATCGGCCTGCCCTGCCACATGCCGAACGGGGCCTTCTACTCGTTCCCGTCGATTCGTGAAACCGGGCTGACCTCGCGCGAGTTCGCCGTGCAGTTGCTCGAGCAGCAACGCGTCGCGGTCGTCCCCGGCGACGCCTTCGGTCCCAGCGGCGAAGGCCACGTGCGCGCCAGTTATTGCGGCGCCATGACCGAACTCGAAAAAGCCATCGACGGCATCGGCAAGTTCGTCCGCAGCCTTAAAAAATAGACGGAGGCTGGGTTCCTGGAACCGCATATCGAATCTTCCCGCCTCTCGCTTGTGTCGATGGGTGTGCCGGTGTTGGAGGCATTGCTTGCGAATGACCGGATCACCGCCGCCCGCCTGCTCGGGTGCCATATTCCGTCGGACCTGTCGTTTGAGCGAATCCCAGCGGCGAGACGACTACTCCAGTTGCGCGCCGATCCCAACGTTCAGCCGTGGCTTCTTCGGGCCATGGTCGATCGAACGTCCGGAACTATGGTTGGGAACATCGGGTTCCACGCACCCCCACCCATGGAACACCTCGCCGAGGTCGCGCCCGATGGCGTCGAACTGGGCTACGGGATCCACCTACCCTGGCGGCGGCAGAAGTACGCCACGGAGGCAAGCATCGCGTTGATGCACTGGGCATACACGCAACACAATCAGCGTTGCTTCGTCCTTACCATCTCTCCAGAGAACTTGCCGTCAACGGCCATGGCCGGGTCTCTCGGCTTCACCCGATGCGGTTCGCAAATGGATGAAGAAGATGGCTTGGAAATAATTTTTGTACGGCGATTCGACAAATGGCCGGCGGATTGGCGTATGGATGTCGCCAGATAGCCGGCCGCGCAAAAGCCTCAGCCGCTACCTGCCCTCTTCAATCTTCCTCTGATACGCCCTGTTCGAGTAGCCGGACGCGCGTGCCAACTGCTCCCACTCGTGCTGCACGCGGGCATACGCCTCTTGCGTGAACTTGTCGCTGTGCAGGTTCGGGAATGTCTGTTTCAACTTCACATACGTCTCGATCAAGCGCTCGTACTCGGAATTGATCTTCTCGTCCGAGCGCCCCGAACTCACCGTACCCGCGAAGTTTTCCGCCTGCGCGTGGAAATCAACAACGGCCTGCACCGCTCCCTCTTCCGGGCCTTCGGCGAGATGCTGGCGCACAATGTGATCGAGGTCGCGCGCTGCGATGGCCAACACCTTCGACTGCGCCGCCATGTTCTCGCGATGTGTGGGCGTCACCGTCACCTGCGTGGCGCAGCCGATCACCGCCGCTAAAGCCACAGCTACCGCCAACATGCTGAATCTCTTCATCTTGCCTCCTGTGGGTTGTGTCGCTATTGGTACACAAGTCGCGGCATCGAGTCTAGACAAACCGCCCCACTGTCGCTACACTTTGCGCCCTGATTCTCCCATGAGCGACGCGAAACAACTCAATGTCGGTCTGGTCGGCGCCGGTGTCGTTGGCGGCGGCGTGGTGAAGCATCTCACCCGCAACGCCGACCTCATCACCGAGCGGCTCGGCATGCGCATTAACCTCAAGTGGGTTTGCGACAAGGACGAGTCCCGCCTGAAAGACCTGCCTATCGCCAAGGAACATCTCACCGGCGATGTGCAAAAGGTGCTGCAGGATCCCGACATCCATGTCGTCATCGAGCTCGTTGGCGGTACCGGCTTCGCCAAGACCCTGATTCTCGACGCGCTCAATCGCGGCAAAGTGGTCGTCACCGCCAACAAGGCGCTACTCGCCCACGATGGTGAAGAGCTTTTCAGCGCCGCCGCAAAGAATTCGACCAACATTTTCTACGAAGCCAGCGTCTGCGGGGGCATCCCAATCATCAAGGCCCTCCGCGAAGGATTCGTCGCCAACCAATTCCCCATCCTCTACGGTATCGTCAACGGCACCTGCAATTACATCCTGTCGCGCATGACCGCGGACGATTTGCATTTTGAGGAGGCCCTCGAGGAGGCCCAGTCCCGCGGCTACGCCGAGGCGAATCCGGCGCTCGACATCGACGGTGTGGATTCGGCGCACAAGGCGACGATCCTCGCCTCCCTTGCGCACGGGTTTTGGACCGGCTTCGAGAACACCTACGTCGAAGGCATCCGCCAGGTTTCGCGCCTCGACATCCAGATTGCCCGCGAACTTGGTTACACCATCAAACTGCTGGCGGTCGTCAAGAGCACCGGGGAAAGCCACTCGCCTGCCGTGGAAGTCCGCGTGCATCCGACGCTCATCCCGCACAGCCATGTCCTCTCCAGCGTCAACGGAGTCTTCAACGGGGTCGTCGTCCACGGTGACGTGGTCGGCGACACGATGTTTTATGGTCGCGGCGCGGGCGCGGACGCGACGGCGAGCGCCGTCATCTCGGATTTGGCCGATGCCGCGTTGAATCTCAAGTTTGGCAGCAAACAACGGGTGCCCGCGTTTGTGTCGCATTGCCTCCATGCGCGCGTGCGCACCATCGATGATGTCGAGTCGCGCTACTACCTGCGGTTGACGGTCGAGGATCGGTCCGGCGTAATCGCCAAGGTTTCCCATATTCTCGGCGAAGCCGACATCAGCATCGCTTCCGTGCTCCAGCGCGAGGCTCCCGAGCCGAAAGCCGGGCACGCGGCAGACAGCAGCGGGACCGTTCCCTTGATCATGATGTTGCACACCGCGAAGGACCGGGCTGTTCGGGAAGCGGTGGCCAGAATTGACGGACTCAGCGTCGTCAAGTACAAGACCGTCGTCATTCGCGTCGAGAACTTCGACGCGACCACGAAGTGAGAGCGTAACGAACCGGATGTTTCAATGTCCAGGCACTCAATAGCAATTATCCTCATCACGTTTCTAGCCAGCGCCACGCTGTCGCGGGCGGACGAGCCTGCCATCCGTGTTTTGGTGAATGGCCACGCGATCCCCGTGAACGTCATCGAGTCCAATGGAACGGTTTATGTTCCAATCGACGCCATTTCCAAGGCGCTCGGAGCTGACGTGCGAATTGAACGCGGCGAAGTGCGTGTCGAGCGGCCCGAGCCACTCGCTCCCGTCGTGCTGGCAGCGACACCCATGGCCCCGTCGATCAAAGGCCGACTCACCTGGTACAACAATGTTTGGGAGCCGCGGAAGCCCGATGTCGGTGCGCAGGCCTGGCTTCTGAATGATTCACAAGTGCGCGATCTGGCTCGCGCGGCCGGCGGAACCATTGCGGAACCCATCCCGAAAAACCAACCTGGTTGGGACGTAAAATTGACGGAACCGTTCCAGTTCCCCCATACTGTCGCGGACGAGGACGGACGGTTCTCTTTCATAAACGTGGCCGCCGGCCCGTACCTGCTGGTCGCGAAAAGCGTGCGCGCAAACGGCCTAGCCGCGCGCGACCGTAACGGCAAGATTCGCTTTTATCGAATTCAGGTCGCCACCGGTGGCACGGTGGATGCATCCATCGACTTTGGCCCAACAGCCTATAGGGACTAAAACATGAGCGCGTGGCGCGGAGTCATCGAACAATATCGCAAGTATTTGCCCGTTACGGACAAGACGCCCGTCGTGTCGCTGTGCGAAGGCAATACCCCGCTCATTCGCGCATATAACCTCGAGAAGATCATCGGCGGTGGGCTGGAGATTTGGCTCAAGTATGAGGGCCTGAATCCGACCGCGTCGTTCAAAGACCGCGGCATGACCATGGCGGTTTCGCTTGCCGTGGAACGCGGCGCCAAGGCCGTGATTTGCGCGAGCACCGGCAACACCTCCGCCTCGGCTGCGGCCTACGCCGCGCGCGCGGGCATCAAATGCGTCGTGCTACTTCCCAAGGGCGCCATCGCCATGGGCAAGTTGACCCAGGCGATGATGGAAGGCGCGACCGTGGTTGCGTTGCGCGGAAATTTCGACGATGCCTTGCGCATCGTCCGCGAGATCGGGGAACGGTCCAAAATTCAAATCGTCAACTCGATCAATCCAGATCGCATTGAGGGACAGAAAACCGCTGCCTTCGAGATTTGCGATGCGCTCGGTCGCGCCCCGGATTTTCATCTGCTGCCCGTCGGCAACGCCGGCAATATTACGGCTTACTGGAAGGGTTATCAGGAATATCGGGCGCACAAGATCATCTCTTCTGCGCCGAAAATGATCGGCTTTCAAGCCGAAGGCGCCGCGCCCATAGTTCGCGGGCATGCGATTGAGAACCCCGAGACCATTGCCACGGCGATCCGCATCGGTAATCCGGCAAGTTGGAAGCTCGCCGAAACCGCCCGCGACGAATCCGGCGGCTTGATTGACATGGTGAGCGATGCCGAGATCATCGAAGCCTACAAACTTCTCGCCGCGAAAGAAGGCGTGTTCGTCGAACCCGCCTCCGCCGCCGGCGTCGCTGGCTTGCGCAAACACGTGGCGAAAGGACTCTTCCCGCGCGGCTCGGTATTAGCGATCACCCTGACCGGTCACGGCCTGAAAGATCCCGATACCGCCATGGCGAATGCTTCCTCGCCTATCACCTGTGATGCGAACGCGGACGAAGTTTTGAAAATAATCAGTATTTAACATGGCTCTCATTGTACAAAAATACGGCGGGACATCGGTCGGCAATCCCGAGCGAATCAAGAATGTCGCACGCCGCGTGTTGGCGACGCAACAAGCCGGCAACAAGGTCGTCGCCGTCGTCTCGGCAATGAGCGGCGTGACCGACAACCTCATCAAACTCGCCAAGGAAGTCCATCCCGAGCCGAACGAGCGCGAGATGGACATGTTGCTGTCGACGGGAGAACAGACAACGATAGCACTGCTCGCCATGGCGCTACATTCGCTTGGCGCAAAAGCCGTGTCCTTAACCGGCGCGCAGGCTGGCATCGTCACCGACGGCCTCCATACCAAGGCCAAGATCGCCAACATCACGCCGAAACGCGTCCACGAATTTCTCGATAACGGCAACATCGTGACCATCGCCGGCTTTCAAGGCGAAACGGCTGACGGCCAGATCACCACGCTCGGACGCGGTGGCAGCGACCTGACCGCCATCGCCATTGCCGCCGCCGTGAAGGCCGATCTCTGCCAGATTTACACCGATGTGGACGGCGTCTATACTTCCGATCCGCGCATCGTGCCCAACGCGCATAAGCTCGCGGAAATCAGCTACGACGAGATGCTGGAACTGGCCGCGCTCGGTTCAAAAGTCATGCAGGCCCGTTCCGTGGAATTCGCCAAAAAGTTTGGCGTGATATTTGAAGTGCGCAGCAGTTTCAACGACAACCCGGGGACTATTGTGAAAGAAGAAACCGCAAAAATGGAAGATGTGGTCATCCGCGGCGTCGCGGTTGACAAAAACCAGGCCAAAGTCACCATCGCCGGCGTGCCAGACAAACCCGGCATCGCCGCGAAAGTCTTCAAGACCATCGCCGACGCCCACATCAACATCGACGTCATCGTCCAAAACGTGAGCGAGAAGGGTTTCACCGACATCTCCTTCACCGTCGCCTCCAACGAAGCGGCCAAGGCCACGAAAGCCCTACAGCCCATCGTCAAGGAAATTGGCGCGCGCGAAGTCACATCCACAACGGAAATCGCCAAGCTCTCCGTTGTCGGCATCGGCATGCGTTCGCACCCGGGCGTGGCTGCCAAGATGTTCGAGACCCTCGCGTCCACCGGCGTCAACATCGACATGATCTCCACCAGCGAGATCAAGATCTCCGTCATCATCGGCCTCAAGGACGCCGACAAAGCCGCTCGCGCCGTTCACGACGCGTTCGAGTTGGGCAAGTAGTCGCGCAGGCAACTGGGAACGACACGGTCCGGCGAGATACCTCGCCCCCGGAGTTTCCTGCCCCGCCGCAAGATGCCAAAAACTTCAATTTTCTTCGGAACATTTCTGCTTCCGAGCGCATCAAACTGGATGGTCCTGGCCGTGGCGTGGCTGGGCGGGCAAAGGCCGAAAGGGAGCATGACTTGTGAGGCGTTTGACGAAAATTGCTGCGGCAATGGGGGTGATCGTTGGATTGACGATCGCGGCGCAGGTGGCCCTGGCAAATCCATCCGGTGCGGACACCGCATCGGCGTCCCAGCGAGTGCAAAAATATTGCGGCCCCGTTTGTGAACTGCAGGCACAGGACTCGGCGTTCTCACTGCTGATCGAGGCGTATCGTCAGTTCCAAAGCCGACAGATCGAACTCGATTACGAGTCGCGCCTGAAAGCGGCCGCCCATCTCAACGAGGAACCCGACTCGCTGGTCATCGGCACCACGCTCACCAGTGCTCGCACAATGCGGGCGTGGGTTGAAGCTCTTGCCGAAAAAGAACGCGACTTGAGGTTGGAACAACTCCAGACCCGCGTTGCGAACTTCACCACGGTTTATCATTGCGCGCGCAAAGCCGACGAAGCTTCCGCCGGGCAACCCGTCACCAGCAAAGTGGACGTCAAGGCAGCCGCTCAGCAATTGAAAACCCTGCGCCTGCTGTCGCTCGGTTCACCCTCCCGCGCTAACTTCCAGATTGTTACATCGACGCCTGCCGCCGACATTTTCATGGATGCCGAGCCCGCCGATGTCTGGCCGGAACAGTTGGTCGGCCCTTGTGAAGACACACCCGCCTCTGCCACGTCACCCGAGCAGACACATTAGACATCGATGGTTGTAGCCACAACTCGCCAGTCGTTGACAGACCTTTGGACCTTCCAATAGGATTGGCGGCATTCCGATGCGTTTCCATCAACATTCCACCAGGAGGCAGGTAATGCGCCGCTGCTCTCGTATTTTGCTCGTTCTAACCTTCCTCAGCGTTGGACTCGCGGCTTGTCCCGCCATTGCACGCGATCTGAAGTTCGGGTTCACGCCCGTCTTGGGCGAGGCGGAAATGAGAGCCGAGTTCGATCCCCTCGCGGCCTACCTTTCCGATGCCATCGGTCAGAAGGTCGTCCTCTATGTCGCCAAAGACTATGGCGATCTTCGCACGCAAATGGAAGCTGGGGCGGTGGACATCGGAAGCTTCTCCCCCTTCGCCTACGTAGATGCGACCCGGGGCGGAAAGATCCGGATTATCGCGCAGTCGATCATCGATGGCACCGCTACTTATCGCGGCATCATTGTCGCCCGCAAAGATAGCGGGCCAAAGACAGTGGACGACCTGAAGGGAAAACGGTTTGCGTTTGTGGATCCCAAATCGGCGTCGGGATATGTTTACCCGCGCGCCATGCTGATTGAAAAGGGGCTCGACCCGAAAAGTTACTTCGGCGAAACCACTTTCGCGGGCGATCACAACAAAGTGATCGCTGCCGTTCTGGAAGGACGGGTGGATGCAGGAGCCATTTACGAAGGCGCCCTTGCCGTCGCCAAGGCCAACGGTGTGCCGACGGAAAACCTGATGACCCTGGCCAGCACCGACCCCATCCCGCACGACGCTATCGCGGTCCGGACTGGACTGGATGAGGCCCTCGCGAAGAAGATCCAAACGGCGTTGGTGGACATGGACAAGACCGAAGCCGGCCGTCGGGTTATCGCCAACAGCAAGAAGAAGTTGACTGGCCATGTGATTGCCGAAGACAGCCTATTCGACGTGGTGCGGCGGACGGCGAAGACGGCGGGGATGTAGGCACTCAGCGCGAGGGGCACGAATCAGACAGGAAGACGTCTTACGCTGTCGATGGAACGCGCGGCAGGTAATGATGACGTTCGCTAAGCGCTTAGGCCCTGATAACGAAAAGCGAACTGACCCTTTTTCTCATGCCTTTCCTTTAGGAATCGCCCTGTGGATTTGCCACCCCGTCTTTGGCAGGTCGAAGGAAATGAGTGTATTTAATGCCAAGCAACAAGCATGGTAGTGAACGCCAGATCGGATGGACACCGCAATCAAGCGAAGTAGTCGTACCGGATTCGCATACCACACGTAGGCCAAGGTTGCTCCAAAGTCCGCCATCTAACTCGACCAGATGCTCTCCCGCCGGGACCTCAAATTCGACACCGGTCATCCATCCGACTTTCCCTACGGGTACCCCGTCCAATAGAATCTTCTGCTTGATAAGGCAGCCCAGCTGGCCACCGCCCCGAAAGACTCGTAGGATTGTCTTCATTGCTTTCTCTTCGCGGCTCCAAGTTCCCAGGTAGTACCCCTACAGCAAGGCGCAGGTTGTTATTGTGGCTTCACCTGTCAGTGCCTGGCACAATACATCGAAATAAGAAAACAAATTATTACAAACACCACCCCTCCTAATAATGTGCACAAAACCCGTTTATGTGGGGGCGATATCGTCTTACGGTTCGCAAACCAGTTTCCAATTACAAAAAGAGCCACCAATGCCATCGACGCAATAGTGATCCAATCAGAAAACGAAATGCCTGCAAAGTCTCTCATGCCGTCCTCAGAATAAACAGGCTGTCGATCGCCGGGCCACAAGTGCCCCGCATCCCCCGGCGCGGTACCGCGCGGCGTCGGCGCGACTTGGAGCGTGAACGGGCTGTTCCAGGATCAGATTCATGGTCAGTTCACTGATCCAATCAAACGCGTCCCTTCTCTGGCTCGCAGTATGACCGCGCTGGTGGTGTTTTGCACTCGGAACGTTTTCGGGGTGAATTCTCGCGCGGTGTAGCCGCGCCTCTGCGAGGCGCGGTTCCGCACGGCTTACAGAGCCGTGGCTACACCAATCGGATAGCGACAGTATTTCGCCACTTGTAATCGTTATACGATAATGTTATACTGCGTGATTATCGATAACAGATGCATGCCGACACATGTAACAGGGACCGGCGCACAATGTGACGGCTCCCCCACCACACCACCCCTCCGCCGTCGCCAAGGGCTATGGCGGACACGCATGAAAGGACAGAGCCATGATTCCCTATGATGTAGTTCCCACAACAGCGGCAACGACAAACGGGCGGGACGCCCGTTCTACGCAGGAAACATCCGACGCGGGCAACAGGCGGGACGCCTGTTCAGCGCCGGAAACCCTGGTCACCTCCCCTGCTCCGCTTGCGCGGACGCGAGCGTCGAGGAATCGGAAAATGGCGCGGAGGCGGCCGGGGCCGCGGACTGAGGAAGGCAAGGCGGCTTCGCGGATGAACGCGGTGAGGCATGGGATCCTGTCGACGGAAGTGGTGGTGCGGGGGTTGCGGATCCAGGAGCGGGAGGACGAGTTCAGGGCGTTGCGTGCCCGGTTCCTAGAGAGCCTGGCGCCGGAGGGGCCGGTGGAGGAAATGTTGGTCGAGCGGATCGTGACGATGCAGTGGCGCTTGCGACGGGTGTTGGTGGCGGAGACGGGAGAGATCGCGCTTAGCGTGGATGGCGGGCGGCGGCGGCGGGCGGACCGTGAACCGCTTTCGCTGGGACTATTCCTGAGTCAACTGAGTGACGCGGCAGTGCAGATGGAGAAATCGACACAGGGGTTGAACTACCTGAAGGTGGTATTGAAGTCAGTGCGCGAAAACGTGGAGCGTGAGGGCGAATTGACGCAGGCGACTTACGATCGGCTGCTGCAGCAATTCGTCAATAAACCGAATTCCCTGACTCGCGAGCTTCTGGGATACCGCGAGAGGTTTCAGGCAAATGTCGATGGGTTGGCTCCTGAAGAACAGAAGGACAACCATCAGCGTGCCGTGCTGCAGTACATCGACCAGAAATTGGGCGAGTACGAAGAGTTGACAGAACAGGGGCACGAATGGGAGGACAAAGAGGAATCGGCACGGCAGGCGGCGAATATATTGCCGGCGGCGCCCGTACTGGAGAAGATCCTGCGGTATGAGGTCGCGCTGGACCGGCAGATGTATCGCGCGATGAACCAACTGGAGAGATTGCAGCGTCGGCGCGCCGGGGAGAATGTGCCACCGCCATTGACCATGGAGGTCCTGAGGAAATGATTCTGCCCAGAAAACACGCAAATTACGAAACGAACCCCCCTGCTAAGTTCGGATTTTGGAATGGGTTAGGCGTTCGACCTCTAAAAACCGGCGGGTTGAGTGACGCTCGACAAACGTCTTAAAGAGGACAGAGATTTGCCATCAAACGACGGACGGCCCGGGGCGGTTTCGACAGGCTCAGGGCGACAAATCCGGAATACGAATATGGCCTGCACAAGAAGGCCGCCAACAGCGCAGTTGACGGGCGGGGCGGTTGGTTTTAGTCTCTTTGCTTGCCAATGAGCAGGAAAATCTACATCTACGATACGACGCTCCGTGACGGGGCGCAGGGCGAAGGAATCAATTTTTCCAGCGCTGACAAGATTCGTATTGCCGAGCGCCTCGACACCTTTGGCATCAACTATATTGAAGGCGGCTGGCCGGGCTCCAACCCAAAGGACATGGATTTCTTCGCCGAGGCGGCCAAACGGAAATTCAAGCAGGCGAAAGTCGCGGCTTTCGGCAGCACCCGCCGCGCAAACACCAAGTGCAAGGACGATCCGCAGATCGACATGCTGGTCAAAGCCAATACGCCCGTCGTCACGCTTGTGGGCAAGACGTGGTCGTTGCATGTGCGCGAGGTGATCCGCACCACGCCCGAGGAAAACGTGGCGATGATCGGCGATTCCGTGCGCTTCTTCAAGGAGCACGGCAAGGAAGTCGTCTATGACGCCGAGCATTTTTTTGATGGTTACAAGGACGACCCGCGGTATGCGCTGGCCACGCTGCAGGCCGCCCAGGACTCGGGTGTCGATATCGTCGTACTCTGCGACACCAACGGCGGCACGATGCCGAGTGAAGTTGGTCGCATCACGGCCGAAGTCATCGGACAAATGAAGTGCGCGGTCGGCATCCATACGCACAACGATTCCGGCGTCGGCGTCGCCAACGCCTTGGCCGCCATCGAAGCCGGCGCCGTGCAGGTCCAAGGCACCATCAATGGTTACGGCGAACGCACGGGCAACTGCAACATGACCACGGTCATCCCCTGTCTCGTTTTGAAAATGGGTTACGACTGCATCTCGAAGGAGAATGTTGGCCGCCTGCGCGATCTGTCGATGTTCGTCGATGACCTCGCGAACGTCCGCCACGACATCCGCCAGCCGTTCGTCGGCGCGACGGCGTTCGCGCACAAGGGCGGCATCCACGTCAACGCCATTGAAAAAGTCGCGCGCAGCTACGAACATATCGAGCCGGAGACGGTCGGCAATCACCGCCGCGTGCTGGTAAGCGAGTTGAGCGGCCGCAGCAATATCTTGATGAAGGCGCACGAGCTGGGCATGGACCTGAGCAAGGATACGCCAGAAGTGCGCGACATTCTCCAGCAGCTCAAGCAACTGGAGCACGCGGGGTACGAGTACGAAGCGGCCGATGCCAGCTTTCATATCCTTGTGCAAAAGCTGTTGAAGAAGCACAAGCCGTTCTTCAAACCGATTACCTATTATGTCACAGCGGCTGGCCTCTGGCATGGGACGCCTCTGGGCCTCGGGTCTTCATCAAGTTCGTCGTCGAGCAGCGATGAGAACCGCATCGAAGCAACGGTGGATATCGAGGTCGGCGGCCAGAATGTGCATACCAAGGAAGCCGGCGACGGTCCCGTCAACGCGCTGGACAAGGCCCTGCGCGCGGCGCTCCTGAATTTCTATCCTGCGATCGCCAATGTGCGGCTCATCGACTACAAAGTGCGCATTCTCGACGGAGCGAGCGGCACCGCCGCCAAGACGCGTGTCATCATCGAGAGTACCGATGGCACCGACACCTGGGGCACGGTCGGTGTCGACGCCAACATCATTGAGGCCAGCTGGGAGGCCCTCGTGGATTCTGTCGAGTACAAACTCTTTCAGGACGAGAAGCGGAAGTGAGCGAAGCGAAAGATCTCCCGCCAAATGGATTCCCAGGCTCTACTTGATTTGGTTCGCGCCAGCCCAAAAGACGCTGGCACGCTGAAGCTGATTGTGTTGCGGTTACCGCACGATCAACGTCAGACGCCACCGCAAGCGACTCTCAGTATAGAGCACGGCGTTGCTGGTGATCGTTGGAGCCTAAAGGCCAACGCTGATCCGCTCGTGCAGATTTCGGTGATGAATTCCCGGTTTCTCGAAGCCATTGCCGGTGAATCCGAACGTATGAACCTCGCCGGCGACAATTTGATCGTGGATCTCGACCTGCATGAGGACAACGTCCCCCCCGGCACGCGTTTGCGCATTGGCGAGGTCGTATTGGAAGTCACGGATGTTCCACACACGGGTTGCAGCAAGTTTGAACGCCGCTACGGAAAGGCCGTGCTGGATCTCACCAATACGCCAGAAGGTTCGGCGTTGCATCTGCGGGGCGTTCTCGCACGGGTGATTCACGGAGGGGAGGTCCGGCTTGGCGACACCATCCGCAAAGAAGCGCCCCACGCTTGAGACCCAGCGGCTTGTCCTCCGCCCGTTTGGATTGAGCGACGCGCCGCGCGTGCAACTCCTGGCCGGTGACCGTGATGTTGCCGCGATGACAAAGAACATTCCTCATCCCTACGAAGACGACCTGGCCGAGGCGTGGATTGGTTCGCACCAGGAACGGTTCGATAGGAGCGAAGAAACTGTCTTTGCCATCATCCTCGAAGAAAGCGGCGAACTCATCGGCGCCATCGGACTGGTTCTCAAGCTCAACCAGGAGATTGGGGAGTTGGGTTACTGGGTGGGAAAGCCGTATTGGGGCCGCGGGTACTGCACTGAAGCCGCGCGCGCAGTTTTACACTTCGCGTTCACCGAACTCCACCTGAACCGGGTGCATGCCCACCACTTCAGCCATAACCCGGCCTCGGGGCGTGTCATGCAGAAAGTCGGCATGCGCCACGAAGGCCGTCTCCGCCAGCATGTGAAGAAATGGGGAGAGTTCTTCGATGTGGAAGCCTACGGGATTCTGCGTTCGGAGTTTGTGGACCCAACGCGAGGCTAACTACATCCCGCCCGTTTGCTGCAACATACGGCGCAATTCTGCGCTGAACTCCTGCATGTCCTTCTCCGTCGGCTTGCCGGAGCCGAGCTCGGGATCGAGTCCCAACCGTCCCATCTCATCGAGGACCCAATGTGCCTTCGCCCCCGAGGAGAACCGCGCGTACCCGCTCAGCATCGAGCCCGGTGCGGGAACTTGATCAACACTGATCGAAAGCTTGCTGCTGGTCCCCGACTCCGCCGTTCCCATGTCATTCGGAGCAAGCTTCCCGCCCGCACCGGCTGCAGGGGCGGCTGGCGGCAACACGGTCTTCAGCAGTTCTTTCTCTGGCAACTTGGCGTCCGGCATCTCGGACAACAACAACCGCAAATCCATATACTTGATCGGGTCGTTCTTCTCCTTGTGGAGGTAATCCTGGATTTGGGAAAGCGTCAGCCCCTTGGCCAGCAGTTCCTTGACGATTGGCTTGCGTTCCTCGTTGGTCATGAGGGAAGACTACACGCAACCGGCTTCGCACTCAAGACCGGCATATGAGCCTCGCGTGACTGGCGAGATGATTTGGATTGTCTGACCAGCGCTCCAAATAATAGACTCCTCCAACCAGGGAAATGAGATTCCCTGTTTTCCGAGACAACCAGATTCGTGAATTCCCGCAACCAACTCCCCGCCGATCCCAAGACGAAAGGTTACACCCGCTCCCGGCGCTTCCCAGACTTCCTCGCCGTCGGCGTGATGCTAATGGCGGTTGCGGCCCTCTACCGCCCATGGCTTGTCTTGGGCGGCACCCACACTCTTTTTGGGTTCGATTACCTTCAGCTTCATACGCACCGCCTGAGCTATGCCCGTGAAGCCCTCCTCGGCCCACACCCGTTCCTGCCGGCGTGGTATTCGCGCGAATTACTGGGCACGCCCTTTTGGTCGAACATGCAGAGCTTCCCTTTTATCCCCACACGTCTATTGCTCCTGCTTGTCGACCCACTGCAGGCGTACGCGCTGGGTGTGAACCTGGCCGCCGGGTTGGCCGCGTTGTTCACGTATTTGTACTGCCGCCGTGTCGGTTTGGCGCCCCTACCTGCGGCAACCAGCGGCTGGACGTTCGCCGCGTCGGGGTTCTTCGCTGCCCGCACCATGGCGGGGCACCTGCCTCTCCTGGAAGCTTACCCCGCGCTACCCTTGTTACTTTGGTTGATTGAGATAAATCTTCGAGAACCATCATCGAGTCGCGGGTGTAATCTTCCCCTTCTGGCTTTAAGCGTCGCCACCGGTTGCGTTGTGATGGCCGGTCATCCACAACTCCCCATCTACGCCCTGGCCACTGCGATCCTTTATCTGCTCTACCAAGCACGCGACACCCGCGCCCTCAAGCCGCTGGGCGCAATGGTTCTGGGCGTCGGATTGGCCGGCTTCGTCCTTTGGCCTATGTTTCAACTCGTCCGCCGTAGCACCCGCTTGCTCTCATTGGACGCGCCACAGAACGACATCTCATTTCCTTACGCACGGCTGGCCAGCTATCTCTTCCCCTGGAAGGATGGATTTCCTGACCCTTTTAGTGGGAACCCACTGTTTGCTCATTATCCCAACACGGCGTATTTCTGGGACACAGTCTGTTACGTCGGTTGGTTGCCGCTCCTCGCGCTGATCTTCCTGATATTGCGGGGTAAAGGACGTCAGCGTCCTTGGCCATTTTTCATCGTGCTGGGGAGTTTGGCCCTAATTCTAGCCTTACCTCTTACGCAATCCCTCCGTTCGTCGATTCCCGGTACCATCCTGCGCAGTCCATCGCGCCAGATCTACCTGACAACCTTCACATTGGCTCTGGCCTTGGGCGGAGCCCTGGATTCTTGGTTACGCAATCCGCCGCCAAAGGCGCGCACGTGGGTTGTGGGAGCGGCCTTCCTGGCGCTGGTCGTGCATGCCTGGGATCTCGGGGGACATGATCTGCGTTTCATTCGCGCGCTCCCAGCGGCCAGCTTTCGCGTTCACAGTGTCAATGAGACTTGGCTCACCCAAATCAGTAATGGGCGGATCGCCATGGACTCCGCCATTGCCTCGCCGCTGAATCGCGAGATTGACGATATCGG
Organism: Verrucomicrobiia bacterium; assembly: GCA_035577545.1. Lineage (NCBI taxonomy): Bacteria > Pseudomonadati > Verrucomicrobiota > Verrucomicrobiia > Verrucomicrobiia bacterium. The sequence continues at coordinate 73,483 of DATLVI010000035.1, read as the reverse complement.
CTTCTTTGACTCCGTCATCCTCGCCCGGCCCTACCGGGCACTGATCGACCTGACCGACAAGCCTCCCACCTTGAATATCCAAAAACTTGATGGCTCGCAGATGAGCGCCCGCGCACTCGCTGCCACCGCAACGAAATTGGTCGTCACATCCCAAGAACTGGACGATTTGCCCCGCCTTGACGCCAAGGGTACCGTGCACGTTTACGCAGTTCCCCTCGCGGTGTCCCGCGCGTCGTTTCTCCGATCTTCGCAGGCCGTTTTCCTGAATGAGGCGAAGATTCACGAACGACTGCGAGATCCAAGTGTCAACCTGACCGAATTGATAATGCTTCCCCCAAACGCGGACAAGCCCACGCCGCCGCCTCCTGCTACTCCTGATTTCGACGGGGCGGTCACCTACGACCGTCCTTCAAGTGATGTCATCGTGTTGAAAGTTCGAACCAACCAGGCTGGTTTCCTTCGCGTGCTCGAGTCTTTCGATCCCGGCTGGACTGCCAACGTGGACGGAGCGCCGGTTCCGATCCTTCCCGCCGACGATTTTGCCCTCGCCGTCCGCTTGGATCCCGGTATCCACCAGGTACGCCTGCGATACGCCACCCCTGGCGCAAGGACTGGAGCCGCTATCTCCCTAGTCAGCCTGCTCTTGCTGGTTCCGCTGCTTGTCTCCCGCCGTTCCCAACCTCTCTGTGGTTGAATTGTCCGCGACTCTCCGCTACAACCCCTGTGCGATGGGCACTGCACCGACAGAAATCTCGAAGGCCTACGAGCCGAACCTGGTTGAGGACAAGTGGTACGCCGACTGGCTGGCGAAGGGTTGCTTCACCCCCAACCCGGCGTCCACGAAGCCGGCCTATTCGATTGTCATGCCGCCGCCCAACGTGACGGGCGTATTGACGATGGGACACGTGCTTAACAACACGCTGCAGGACATCCTCGCCCGCCGCAAACGCATGCAAGGCTTTGAAGTGCTCTGGTTGCCGGGCATTGACCACGCGGGCATTGCAACGCAAACGGTCGTCGAGAAGACGCTGAAGAAACAGGGCGTCATGAAGCACCGCGACGACCTTGGCCGCGAAAAGTTCGTCGAAAAAGTCTGGGAATGGAAAGAGAAGCACGGCGGCATCATCATCCAGCAACTCAAGAAGCTCGGTTGCTCATGCGATTGGACCCGCGAACGCTTCACGATGGACGAAGCCTACTCGCGCTGCGTCCTGCAGGTTTTCGTCGATCTCTACAAGAAGGGCCTGATCTATCGAGGCAAGCGGATGGTCAACTGGGATCCGTCGGCGCGTACCGCCCTTTCCGACGAAGAAGTGATCATGACCGAGACGCAAGGGCACCTCTGGCACATCAAATACCCGATCGTTGGCTCGGATGAATTCATAGTTGTCGCCACCACGCGTCCCGAAACGATGCTTGGCGACGAAGCGGTGGCGGTGAATCCGGCCGATGCACGCTATCAAAAGCTCATCGGCAAGAAGTTGTTGCTGCCGTTAAAGAATAAACAGATTCCCGTCATCGCCGATGAAGCAGTCGATCCGAAATTCGGCACGGGCTGCGTCAAGGTCACGCCCGCGCACGATGTTGCTGATTACGAGATGGCGCTGCGCCACAAATTACCTTTCACCGTCGTTATCGGCCCCGGCGGGAGGATGACCGCGGAAGCGGGCGACGACTACGAAGACCTCGACCGTCTGGAGGCGCGCGAGGCTGTCGTCGAAGCCTTGAAGCGCGAGAGTTTGTTGCTCAAAGTCGAAGACTACACGCACAACGTTGGCTACAGCGAACGCAGCAATGTGCCCATCGAGCCGTACCTGAGCGAACAGTGGTTTCTCAGGTATCCGCAAGTCTCCCGCTCCATCGAGGCACTCGAAAGGAACACTGTACAATTCTGCCCCGAGCGTTGGACTAAGACCTACATGCATTGGATGCGCAACATCAGAGACTGGTGTCTCAGCCGCCAACTTTGGTGGGGCCATCGCATTCCCGTCTGGTATCGCGGCGACGAGATCTACTGCGGCATTGACGTGCCAACGGGCGATGGCTGGACGCAGGACCCCGACGTGCTGGACACATGGTTCAGTTCCTGGCTTTGGCCGTTCGCCACGATGGGGTGGCCCGACAAAACCAAGACATTGGAGAAATTTTACCCCACGACTGATCTCGTCACCGGCCCGGACATTATCTTCCTCTGGGTCGCGCGCATGATCATGGCCGGGTACGAGTACACGGACGCCAAGCCGTTCTCTAACGTCTATTTCACCGGCATCATTCGCGACACGCAGGGCCGCAAGATGTCAAAGTCGCTGGGCAATTCGCCTGACCCACTTGACCTCATCGCGAAGTACGGCGCCGACGGCCTGCGCTTCGGCTTGATGCTTATCGCGCCGCAGGGACAGGATATCTTGTTCGATGAAAAACGCAGCGAAGTTGGCCGCAACTTCATGAACAAACTCTGGAACGCCGCACGCTTCATCCAAATGCAGCGCGCCGCCAATCCATCTGCGCGTCCGCCGAATGCGCACGACCAGAATATCCTGGGAGCGCTCGCGAACACCGTCTCGCGCGTGGCTGCGTCGCTCGATGCATACAAGTTCAACGAGGCAGCGAAGCAGCTCTATGATTTCGTGTGGGGTGATTTCTGCGATTGGTACATCGAGGCCAGCAAAGTCTCCCCCAACATCGCCATGCTCGACACCGTTTTTGGGACAACATTGCGCCTGTTGCATCCCTTCGCACCGTTCATCACCGAAGAGCTTTGGCATGGCATGGGTTACGGCTCGGAAACCATCCAGGTTGCGTCATGGCCGAAGGCCGACTTGGTTGATGGTGAAATCGCCGACGTCATGCCGAAAGTGCAGGATTTATACGGCATCGTGACGGCCGGCCGACAACTGCGCAGTGACTACGGGATTGAGCCTCGCCAGAAGGTTACATTCGTCATCAAACCGAGCCGCCGTGCAGATTTCATTGCGACAGAGATTCCATTTCTGACGCAAATTCTCTTGGCCGAGAGTTTGACCATCGAATCGGATTACCAGACGACGGGTCTGACGCCCAGCCTGGTGACGCAGGCGGCAACGATTTTCATGGTCGGCGCTGTCGATCCCAAAGCCGAGCTTGCGCGTCTCACCAAGCAACTGGCGGACACCGAAAAGCAACTCGCCACAACGGAAGCGAAGTTGGCCAATGAAAATTTTACCAGCCGCGCTGCGCCCATCGCCGTGCAGCGCGAACGCGAGCGACAGCAACAGCTGCGTGAGCAACGGGAAAAAGTCCAGGCGCTGCTGCGCGCTCTTCAGTGATCGAATTTGTCGAGGTAATCGCTGATGGGACTGCGCCGCTCCCCTTCCAGCTTTTGCGCCTGATCAAAGGCTTGAAAGTAGCCGTTGAACACCTGGGAAAGTTCCTCCGGCGCGTACGCCCGCTCGGCTTGATCCATGTAGACGGCAATTGCCCGCGACTGCTTGTCGACCGCGGCTTGCCCCACCGCCGCATGCTTTACCGCGCGTCGAAAGCGGACGGTATTGCTCTGAAAGAGCCACGTCATCGCTTCGATGTATTCATCCAGCACGGGTTGGTAGGAGGGGTGCGCTTGGGCACGCAAAGCGCCGAACTGGCTAATCTTCAGTTTCAAAACATCCGTCAGCCAGGCCTCATCGGTGTACTGCCAGAGTTTGTCGATGGTCGTCTCCGTTTCCTCGGGCATCCCTTTCTGCCACTTGGTCGGACCGATCTTCGCGACGAGGATCGCGTTCAGTTGGTGTGCCGTTTCCACGGCGGAGAGGTTCTCCGCCACGGTCACGGACGTTCGCCGGGCTTCCTCCAGGTTCCACCATTTCTCAAGCGCTGCCCTCTCTGGAAAATCCTGGTGGTAGACCGTCCAGAACGCGTTGCTCGCAACCTTTTCCGTGCCGAGTCCCGACAGGAAACTTCGTAACTTCCGTGAACCATCCGGCAACGCAAGGAGACTTTCCGTGAACAACCACGCGTTGGCCCGAAAGAGCTGTCGGTCGGCCGGATCGATGGGCAGAACCTTGACGTCCAGTACCTCCGTCGCCTGCTGCGGCCGGCCGGCCGCCACCGATCGTCGCGCGATCGCCAACAGGAAATCGAAGCGACCCTGGATCGACGCCGCGAGCCCCTGAACAAGCCAGGGTGGCATGACCGGCGCCGCATACAACCGTCCGCGAGCCACCGGTTGATCACGGTTCGCCCACTCCGAGCATAAACTGTCGACCATTGTCACCAGTAGTTCGGCTTCGTCGAGCGGTGGCGGCAACAGGCAATTGATCTGGTATTTGAGATGGTTCTCCGTCTGGAATACCGCCATCGAAATCGCGGGCGCATTGGCCCGCGCGGGTTCGCGCGGACTGACCACGAGCAGAATCGGATCCCGCCAGGTATCGGCCACGTCCATCCGCTGCAACCACTCATGTTTGACGCGCTCTGCGTACACGCACAGCGCCGACGGCAGAAGCTGATTGTTGGCGTAGGCCGTGAACTGACGCGATGCGCTGATGGTGCTCGTGAGGGCGTTCGTGCCGTTGGACGCAGCGCGAGCGACGCGGGATTGCGCGAGGGCAACGGCAACCACTGCGAGAAACCGGCTCCAGTGTCGCGCGTTCATAATCCCGCAAACGAACTAGTGTGGCGAGTACTTCAGCGTAACTTGCTTCGACGTCACCGAAACCGAAGCGAGGGAATCGAGCATTTGCTTTTCCTGACCCAGGTCCTTAAAGAGCTTCGAATAATAGCGATTAAAGATACCCGTCTTTTCCAGAATCCACGGATGGATCCACAGGGAACCCACTAACCCGCCGGTGGGTTTGAATACGAAATGGCCGCCCTCCACGGTCGGCACCCCCGAGTAGCTGAGGTAAAGCTGCTTCTCAAATGAGCCCGCCAGATGGATCTTGCTGAGATAAATTGCCGTGACGAAACCATCGCCAAGCTCGATCTGCACTTTGCTTGGGACTATGTACGCGCCCTTCGCTTCGCCCTTTTGCAGGCCCAAGGTGTCGACGAACGCGTTCAACTCCGTCTCGCTGATCGTGATTGTAAGGGGGGTTTTCTGCAGGTTGAGCCCATCCAACGCGAACCGCTTCTTGTCAACGGAGGTCAAATCCTCGTTCGACGTGCTGATGGGCCGCAACGCCGGAACCTGTAGCGCGAGAACGAGCGTCCCAACGACCACCAGTAGGACCACAATGTTGACCACGCGTCGGAGCGCCTTCACCGCCCCGCCCTTCTTCTTCTTGGTCAAATCTTTGCCGCCCTGGCTCGGAGACTTGATCTCACTGAGATTGAGTTTGGCCCCGCAGGAGTGGCAAAAGATGCGGCCCAATTCGTTGTCGTACCCGCATTTTTGGCAAATGACCATGAATTAATCCTTCTTCTTCGTCGCCTTTGTCTCGCCTGACTTCGTGGGTGCGCTGGCCGGTTTCGCCGGGCTCGTCTTCGCGCTGGTTGTCGAACCGGCTGCGGGGGTGACAGGTGTGGTCGGCGCGGGGTTGTCCTTTTTTGCGCTCTCCGCGTAACTCGGCTTTCGATAATCCGTAATGTAAAAGCCGGACCCTTTGAAAATCAGCCCGGCTCCCGTCCCAAGCAACCGTTTCACGCGACCGTGACACTTCGGGCAGGTTCTCTTCGGACCATCCTTGATCGACTGGTACAACTCATAATGATGCCCGCATTTCTGGCATTCGTATTCGTAGGTCGGCATATGCAAAAAAGGCACTTTCTTATCGAACAACTCCTTGGTTCAAGTCAACCGCGATTTCGCTAGTATACCATTCCCGCACTCAATTCTCCAGCACGAGCGACATATGGTGGTAGCCTAACCAGGGCGTGGTGCCCAAATGACTTTGCCGGTTGCAGCCGTGCTTCTCCCATCGTTGAGATTCGAAAAGTCGACGCTAAACCGCCATATTTTTCTTCAATACACCTGAATACCGCACCAAAAGCGCCCTCCGGTGGGTTCGTTTTCCAAAACGAACCCACCTGCAAAAACCTTCTGCAAGCCTCGGAAGTCTCTGATAGAACAGACGTTCCACCAAATCTAGCCCACCAAAACGGTGGGTTCGTTTCGCAAAAACGTATATGCGCCCCCTCTTCACTCTTTCGCCGTCTGCTTGCTCCCCTCCTGTTCCTCTTGGAAGTTGGACAATTGCACCCCGAAGTTGACGTTCATTCATTTCCCCGACTATACCCACCCCACCGCACCGTGTCCAGCAGAATTATCGATTTACGATAGGCGCGCCTTCGCGGTTGACATCGTCACTCCACCGTGGCTGAGTTCCTTTTGCGCTCTAAACAAACTGAAGCGAGAGCCCTGATGCAAAATATCGAAATCGAATTACCACCGAGCGCGAATCTCTCCAAAGCAGAGAAGACGATTGAAGCCACGCTCGCCGCAGTTGGTTTGCAGGCTTCTCCGCGTGAAACGCTCAAGAAATTCCCCGGTTGCATACACTGGCACGCAAAGATCCCGGGTCAGTCAGGCACGTTGGAACTGACTCTCTGGCCACAACAACACCGCGCCTGGATCAGCATCCAGGATGGCCGGGCCGCCGATTGGATTAACAAGAAGCTGCCCGAACTCCAGAAGGTGCTTGATCGACGCCTGGCAAGGTAATGATAACCCCCAAAGGCGTTGGAAACGTTCTTCGCGAGTTGTCATTCTGAGCGAAGCGAAGGATCTCTCGATACGCGTAGACGTCAGCACCCCAGCCAAACCATTCACTTCGCTTAGGTAACGGCGAATTTCTGGAGTCGTCGAAAACATGCCAGCACCTTGGGTTCACACCCGTTTTCACGATTGACATCACCAGCCAGTCGTGGCTCAGTTCACGTCGTTACGTTCAAATGGACACTTCAGTTCCAAATCGTGTTTCGGTAACAGTCAACCCAGCCTTTTGGGAGATCTTTATCGCATCGCTCGTACTGATTCGCTATCAGGGTGTACGCGTCATCTATTACATCATTTTCCCGTTGGCTGGCGTGTTCGTGCTTGTGTTGCCACTTTGCGTCCGACGTTACCCCAGCGTGTTAGAAGTGCTAGTGGCTCTGTGGGCCTTTTCATTCATCCCACTCATTACGGCTCGGGTGGTATGGAGGAACCGTCGTAACAAACTAGCACAAGGACCGTTTACATACACTTTCGATTCCGAAGGCATGCACACCAGCGGAGCCGCATTTGCCCAAACAATTAAGTGGTCAGCAATACCACGCGGGCGTCAGTCAAAACATTTCCTTTTTGTCTTCATTTCCCCGAGCGTCGCGCAAGTCATTCCGCTGAAAGCACTGAGTGACCAGGGCGTTCTCGACGGAGCGCGTAGTATCGTTGGTCAGCATACGGATTTACGGTAATGGACATTGCTGGCGCGCGAAACTTTCTCTTGAAAAAAACGCCCCGCCCCGTACGATACCTCGCCAAGTGAGGAGGCGTGTTGAAATTCCCTGCTGCGTTTAATCTAAATCAGTACTTGGATCGCGTGTGTGGGCGCGTGGATGCGGCACTCGACAAACTTTTGCCGCCCGAAACCGCCGCGCCGCCCACGATCCACAAGGCGATGCGCTACTCGATTTTTGCGGGTGGGAAACGCATTCGGCCCGTCCTCTGTCTCGCCGCGTGTGAGGCGGTTGGCGGCAAGCCCGCGATCGCCATGCCGCTGGCCTGCGCTGTGGAATGCATCCATACCTACTCGCTCATCCACGACGATCTGCCGAGCATGGACGACGACGATTTGCGTCGCGGCAAACCCACGAACCATAAAGTTTTCGGCGAAGGCATCGCCGTGCTGGCGGGTGACGCTTTGCTGACCGAGGCGTTCGCCTTGGTCGCGAAAAGCAATCCGCCAAAACGCTATCCGGTGCGCGCCTTGGTAAGCGACCTCGCCATGGCTGCCGGCAGCCTGCGACTCATCGCGGGACAGGTCCAAGATCTCGAGAACGAAGAGCGCCGCGCCAGCCTTGAGGAAGTCAAAACCACCCATCGCAATAAAACGGCCGCCCTCATCACCACGTCGATCCGCCTCGGCGCGATGGCCGGCAACGCCACGCCATCCGGGCTCAAACGCCTGACCCGCTACGGCCAAGACCTCGGTGTCGCGTTTCAGGTCATCGACGACATTCTCGACGCGACGAGCACCAAGGAAATCATGGGCAAGAGTGTCCGCGCCGACGAGAAAAACAACAAGTCCACCTTCCCCACCGTCCTCGGCCTCGACAAGTCACGCCAATACGCCGCTGACCTCGTCGCCGACGCCCACAAACAACTTTCCGTCTTCGGCAAGCAAGCCGACCCCCTCCGCGCCATCGCTGATTTCTTCCTAACGCGGAAGAACTGATCGCTTTCGGAGCATCTCCGGAAGAACTTTTTTTGACGGACTATGCTTTCTGCTGCAAATTACAATCGGGAGGACAGTATGAACGAGCAACAAGACAAGGTTGTAGTGCTGGAGCAGTTCGTTGGAAAAATCAGGGACGTTCACAACAGCTACGCGGCGTTGATCGAGAAACTGGCCAAAGTGCAGGCGGATGCGGCGCAAGCCGGGCTCGACTCCGTGGCCAGCGGCCTGGGCAAACCGTTTTCGGATGCCTCCGCCGATGCCGAGTCAATCCAGGGTCTCCTGCACGAAACGGAGATGGAAAGAAACAAACTGAAAGCGGCTGCGTAACGGTCGCCGCTCAGCCACACGCGGCCGGAATGCGGATGGACGTTAGACACCGGCTGCGGACGAAAGCAAGTTCGTGATGGTGGTTGCCGCGTGTTTGCTTGCACCGATTCCGCCAAGGCTGGTCACAACGCTAGCGAGATCGCGCTGCATGGCGTCTCGCTTCGCATCGGTCTCCAACAGTTCACGCGCCACGGCGGCGATGCGCTCTGGTTGCGCGGCGTGCTGGATAAACTCCGGCACAATTTCGCGACCGGCGATCACGTTCGGCATGCCGAGCCAGTTGACCTTCACGACCAGGCGCCCGATGAGATAGGTCAGCCAGTTCACTTTGTAGACCACGATCATTGGACAGCCGTAGAACGCGCATTCCATCGTAGCCGTTCCGCTGGCGGTAATCGCCAGCGTCGCGCGCCGCATCCCTTCGTGCGCTTTGCCAACATCCACGGTTATACGCGGATGTTTCATCATCGCCGCCGATTGCTCGTTCACCGCCACTGCGACAAACTTCACATCCGTCGGCATCCGGTCCACGACCTCCATCATGATCGGCCAAATCTTCGCCACCTCTCGCTCGCGACTGCCGGGCAAGAGCAAGACCAGCTTCTTTTCCCGCTCGATCCCCCTGCCTTCCGCCTTGATCTTCTCCGCAAACGGATGCCCGACGAACTCCACGCGTAACCTGGGCGCATGTTTGGCGTACCAGTCCTTCTCGAATGGAAAAATGCAGAGCATCAAGTCCACGTCCCGCTCGATCTGTTTGGCCCGGCTTGCATGCCACGCCCATAACTGCGGCGAGATATAGTAGATGACCTTGATTCCGCGCCGGTTCATCTGCGCGGCGAACCGCAGGTTAAACCCCGGGAAATCCACCAACACCACCGCGTCCGGCCGCCGCTTCTCTGCCTCGTGCACCAGGTCCCAGAAGATCCGGCGAAACTTGCCGTAATTCTTCAGCACCTCGACCAGCCCAACCACCGCATGCTCAGTAAGGTCCAGCAGCAACTCCATCCCCGCCGCCTGCATCTTCGGCCCGCCCGCACCGAAAACCACAACATCCGGAGCCTTCGACCGCAGCGCCTTGATCAGTTCCGCCGCATGCGCGTCCCCCGAGGCTTCGCCTGCGATGAACATCAATGTCACTGCCGCCGCACCTGCTCGGTGATCTCCATCGCCACTTCCAGCGCCTGTTTGGCGGCTTCGCCGGTGACGAGCGGGTCGCGGTGGAAGCGGATCGCATCGAGGAAATGTTGCAATTCCAGTTTGAGCGGCTCGTCGCGTTCGATGGGGACCGGTTCGCGCACGATCTTTCTTCCGCCGAATTCGCTGACAATGCTCGCGTGCTTGCCCGCGAGCAGTTTCTTCAGCAAACCGGATTCCTGCGCGTCCTCCGCGGCAACACGATAACTCTCGCCCTCCTGCTTCATGTAATCGAGCGACACGTACGCAGCGCCATGTGAAGTCTGTCCAAACACCCGAATCTTCCGCATCTTTTCCGCCGACACCCGGCTGGCCGTGATGTTGGCCACGCAGCCGTTGGCAAACTTCAATCGCACATTGGCAATATCTTCGCTCTCGCTGAGCACGGGGATGCCGACCGCATCGACGGCAACCAGCGGCGATTTCACCAGCGACAACACCACGTCGAGGTCGTGAATCATTAAATCGAGCACGACACCGATGTCCGTCGAGCGGCCCGGGTACGGCGAGAGGCGGTGCACTTCGATGAAGCGCGCTTCTTCCAGCACTTCGTTCAGGTAGCGCATGACCGGGTTGAAGCGCTCGACATGGCCGACCTGGAACACGCATTTGTTTTTCCGCGCGAGCGCGACCAATTCCTCAGCTTCATTGAGGCTGTCGGTAATCGGCTTCTCCACGAGCACATGCTTCCCGCGCTCCAGGAACACTTTCGCGACCTTGTAATGCGTCTCCGTCGGCGTCGCCACGCTGACCGCGTCCGCAAAGTTCGCCAGTTCCACCGCGCTCTCGAACGCGCCGCCGCCAACTTTTTCCGTCAGCGCGCGCACGCGAATGTTGTCGGTGTCAAATACACCGACGAACGAATATACGCCGTTGGATCGCTTGGCCAACTCGGAATAGATGCGCGCGTGCTGCGAGCCGAGATGCCCGACACCGACCACGCCGACTTTGAGAATATCGCTCATGCGGATTGCACCGCCACGAGGCTCAGTCCAATTTCATTCGCCGCCTTCAGCAACTTGTCCTTATCAAGCAGCAGGCTTCGTCCCGCTTCCATCGCAAACACGGAGATCTTTCCAGTCCGGCACGACTCGATGGTCTTTTCCCCAATGCACGGAATATCGAACCGAAAATCGTGTTGTGGCTTGCTGACCTTGACGACCACCGCGCCGCCCTTCTCCCCTGCCAGCGCGCCGCCGCGGCGAATACATTCGTCCGTGCCTTCAAACCCTTCCACCGCCAGCACCGTGCCTTTTTTGACGACAACGGTCTGGCCAATATCGAGCGCGCTGACTGCTTTGCCGATCTTCAGCCCAAATTCGATGTCCTCCTGCTGTTCCTTGCCGGGCTTGTGACGGGTGAGCACGCCGGACTTTGGGACCGAGTCGCCGAGGAATGGGCGTGGGTCAATGAGTTCGACGCCGTCCTTCGCCATCTCCGCGGCAATCGCGCCGAAGATGGTCTCGGCATTACGTTCCTTGAGCCTCAAAGCGACACCCGTCATGCGCAGATCAAGGCGCAGGTTCCTGAAAAGGTTGGAAGGCGTGATGCCACCCGCCATGACGGCGCGCTTCACGCCACGGGAGGTGAACACTTCGATCAGCTTGTTCAGTTGGCCGAGCTTGACCCACTCCACCTCATCAACCGCCCCGTCGATCTCCGGCTTCGTTTCCCCCTCAAACGCCGCCGCGATAGTCCGCCCGCCGCCAAGCTGCCGCGTCGAGCGGGCCAGGATCAGGGGGAAATCGCCGTTTCCTGCAATGATGCCAAGTGGCTCCATCCGTGTGCGCAGATTCTTGCCGCTTCGCCAGCCGATGGCAAGGAAACATTCTGGCCTGCGTCGAGAGTTAAATCTCGCGCAAATATCGTGCGCTCGCGGCAACTGCTTCAACGGCATTGTCCGCTTCGTATTCGACGACGATCGGACAGCCACGAGAACGAACCAGTGGAATGATCGTTTTCCAATCGATGTCACCCTGCCCGGCCGGCACGTCGCGGCCGTCATGGGAGAATTCCTTGGCATGAAGTAGACCGATGCGCGACAGGTGTCGTTGGATGTATTCGAGGCTGTTGTGTCCACCCCGCTCGACCCAATACGTGTCAACTTCCAAGCCGAGGAGTTGCGGGTCGGTTTCCGCCAGCAGAATATCCATGCCGCAACGTTCGCCTGCGAGCGGCAAGAATTCATAGGCGTGATTGTGGTAAAGCAATGCGAAGCCCTCCGATTTGGCGCGCTCACCGAGAGTGTTCAATCGTCGGGCCGCGTCCGAGAAGCCTTCCGCCGTCTGCAAGGTCTTGGGAATCGATGGGATCACGAGGCGGTTATTGCCGATGACGCGCTGAAACTTCGTTTGTGTGTCCCATTCCTTTTCGAGCGTCTCCAGGCCCACATGGGCGCCAACGACCTGCAGCTTCGTCTCCTCGAGAATTCTCTTCCACTGCTCTACCGACCATCCGTAGTTGCCGGCCATCTCAACGCCGTTGAACCCGAGCGCCGGCACTTTGCGCACGACGGCTTCGGGGTTCGTGGCGGTCTCGTGGCGCAGGCTGTAGAGTTGCAGCGCCAGTGAGTTTGGCATAAAGGCTATCCGAGTAAGAGGTGGTTATGCACCGGCAGCGGCCAGTTCCGGCCCTTCCACTTGCCACATGGCCCGCACGGTGGTTTGCAGGAGCGACATGAGGCCGACGTAGAGAAATCCCGCTTGAAAGACCACCACGAAAGGAAGAAACATCCATTGATTGGCATCAATCGCCTGCACGACCAGCCAGGTGAAGTACACACCAAGGCCCAGCTCGATGTACGGGAACAAACCACGCAAAGCCCGATACTTGCTGCGGGACCGGCCCCCTGCCGCGCGTGAGCTGCCGTACTTCGGCGTGCGAATGAACTCGCTGCTATGGTTGAACATCGCTTCGAGCACCGCGCGCGCGTTGTTGACGGAGAGGCCCACGCCCACGGCCATCAAGATGGGCAGATACACCAGCCGTTTCCACCACTGCGCGTGCAGATCGCGTTGCGCGCAAAAATAAAACGCGCTGATCGACAATGACCCGGCAATGAACAACGGCACGTCCACAAGCAACAGCTTCGTCCACGGATTCCCGCCCGTCGCGTGGTTTGTTCCGGCGGCCGCAGAAGAATGAAAGCAGAGGCAAAGCACCAGCAACGCGAGGTAGCCGTAATTGCTCGTCAGATGGACGGTGCCTTCGAACTTGATCTTGAACGGCAGATCGCTGTTCCAGAGCAGCGGCAGCACTTTCTTGCTCGTTTGGATGGAGCCTTTAGCCCAACGATGCTGTTGCGACTTGAACGCGTTCATTTCAATGGGCAGTTCCGCGGGCGTCACGATTTCCGGCAAAAACAAAAATCGCCAACCCTTGATCTGCGCGCGGTAGCTGAGATCGAGGTCCTCGGCGAGGGTATCGTGCTGCCAGCCTCCCGAGGTTTGGATGCAGGTCCGTCGCCAGATGCCCGCCGTGCCATTGAAGTTGAAGAACCGGCCCGAGCGGGCGCGCGCCGTTTGCTCGATGAGGAAATGACCGTCCAGCAGCATCGACTGGATTTTCGTCAGCAACGAGTACTGCTCGTTGAGGTGGCCCCAACGCGTCTGGACCATGCCGATCTTGTGGTCCGAAAAGTAATGGATCGTTTTTTGAAACAGGTCGGGCTGCGGGACGAAGTCGGCGTCGAAAATCGCGACGAATTCGCCCGTGGCCTGATGCAAGCCGTTTTCGAGCGCACCGGCCTTGTAGCCAAGGCGATTCGTGCGATGGATGTGGTAAACCTCGAAGCCGCGTTCGCGCAGTTGCGCGACCTTGCGGCCGACGATGCCGGTCGTTTCGTCGGTCGAATCGTCGAGCACCTGGACTTCAATCTTGTCCTGTGGGTAATCCAGTGCCGCGACCGCGTCAAGCAGCCGCTCGGCAACGTACATTTCATTGTACAGCGGCAGCTGCACGGTCACTTTCGGCAATTCGGTCAACCGGCTGGCGGGTTGTGGCACTTCCCGTCGATGGCGGAGGTAAAGGAAAATCATCCAATAGCGGTGTATTCCGTAACACGAAAGACACACGAGCATGCCAAAATAGATTATCGTTCCAACCAAATGCAGTGCTTCCATAACCTCCTAGTTGACCCTGGAGCAAAAGCCGCTGCTCTCGGGATCCACAGCGGCCCGCCAAAAAATCACCCTTGACCGACCTTCCTCGGGTGAGCGATTCTCACATAGGTTCATCATGGTTCGAGTACGACATGGAATCAAGCCCAAAAACCAATGCCTAAAGCCCATCCTCTCAAAGTCTTAACCTTGCCCCAAGCGGCCCGTTGGGCCGCCCGGGCGCGCCGTCGCGGCAAGAAGGTCGTGGCTACGAATGGGTGTTTCGATCTCGTGCACTATGGCCATGTCAACTATCTCCAGCGCGCCAAGGAGCTTGGTGAACTCCTCATCGTCGGCCTCAACGGGGACCGATCGGTCCGCCAACTCAAAGGCCGCGGCCGCCCGCTTGTCCCGCAACAGCAACGCGCCAAGGTCCTCGCCGCCCTGGCCTGCGTCGATGCCGTGGTCATCTTCCCCGAAAGGCGCGCCCATCGCTTCCTGGGAACCGTCCAGCCCGACGTTTATGTCAAGGGTGGCGACTACCGGCCCGAGACGCTCGATGCGCGCGAGCGCGCCGTGCTCACCGCAATCGGTTCCAAGGTCCGCATCCTGCCGTTCGTGAAGGGTTTTTCGACCACACGACTGATCGCGAAGATTCGTAAAGTCGGATGCTAACGTGCGCACGAGGTTCGTACTCGTCGGTCTGCTGACTTTGAACCTTGTCGCCTGCGCTTCGCCCCGCGAAAAGGCGTACCAATCCGCCCTTAACGAATACAAGCACAAGAATGCGGCCGTCGTTGATTTCGCCCGCGCCAAAGTCAAACAACTCGTCACCGCCACCAGGGCGTTCCAGATATCGGTTAGCCACTGGCCACGGACGTTCAAGGAGTTGGCAGAATTTGCGTTTGCCAACAGTGTTTCGTTGGATCCCGCCGACTTCAACGACGTTACTTTCGCTTTATTGGATGACGGGAGCGTCCAGGTCCACTACGACATTAACTGCTCCCGCTTCAACACTTCGCAATATTCCTTCACCCAAACCGGGACGGTGAATGTGAAGGCCAAGTAGCTGCCAAGATCTGTCCGCATCCACGCTTGTGTTTTCCGGGGGGTTCGATTAGAAACTTTGTGTGAGCGGTGGCGATTTCCGCATCGGAGTACTCGGCTCGGGCAATGGCTCCAACGGCGAGGCGATTTTCGAGGCGTGCGCGCGCGGGAAGATTTCCGGACGAGTCGTGTTGGTGCTGACGGATGTCGCCGATGCGTTCATCCAGGAGCGGGCGCGGAAGCGCGGGATCGAAGCGCGTTTTATCGGCCCGAGCCGGTTCAAGACGAAGTTGGAACCGGAGTTGGAAGAACACGCGGCGCGGATGCTGCGCGATGCCGGTGTGCAACTCGTCGCGCTGGCGGGTTACATGCGCGTGGTGAAGTCGCCGCTATTGCGGGCGTTTGCGGGGCGGATGCTCAATGTGCATCCGTCGTTGTTGCCCAAGTTCCCTGGGTTGCGCGCGTGGGAGCAGGCGTTGAAGGCTGGAGCGAAGGTCACGGGTTGCACGGTACATTTTGTGGAGGAAGGCGTGGATTCGGGGCCAATCATCCTCCAGCGGGAGGTGAAGGTGCTCGACAACGACACGCCCGAATCGTTGCACGAGCGGATCCAAGTGGCGGAGCACGAGATTTATCCCGAGGCGATACGCCTGTTCGCGCTGGGGAAATTGAAGATCGACGGGCGAATGGTCAGGACACTTGAAACATGAGTGAGAAAACGACGAAACGAGTATTGCGATTCGGGTTGCCGAAAGGCAGCTTGCAGGAATCGACCCTCGCCTTGATGGCGAAAGCGGGCTGGAAGATTTCCACCGGCAGCCGCAGCTATGTGCCGCGCACTGACGACGCGGACCTGGAGTTGCGGCTCATCCGCGCCCAGGAAATCAGCCGTTACGTTGAACATGGATTCCTCGACGTTGGTCTAACTGGCGCGGATTGGATTGCCGAGAACGACAGCGACGTGCAGGTGGTCGGCGAGATCGCCTACAGCAAGCAGACCACGAATCCCGCGCGCTGGGTGCTGGCCGTGCCGAACGATTCGCCCGTCAAATCGGTGAAGGATTTGCAGGGCAAACGTATTGCGACCGAATTGGTCGAGATGACGCGGCGCTGGCTGAAGAAGAACGGCGTGACGGCGGAGGTGGAATTCTCCTGGGGCGCGACCGAGGTAAAGGCGCCGGAACTGGTCGATGCGATTGTCGAATTGACGGAAACGGGTTCGTCACTGAAAGCGAACAACCTGCGCATCGTCGAGACCATCGTTTCGAGTTACCCGCAACTCATCGCCAACAAACAGGCATGGGACGACAAGTGGAAGCGCAAGAAGATCGAGACGATCGCGCTCATGCTGCGAGGTGCGCTGGCGGCGGAGGAGAAGGTCGGACTGAAAATGAACGTGCCGCGCGCAAAGCTCGCGACATTGTTGAAGGAATTGCCCGCCCTTCGCAACCCGACGATCTCGACGCTCTCTCGCGAGGACTGGGTGGCGGTGGAAACAATCATTGACGAGAAGATTGTACGCGAAATCATCCCGCAGTTGAAAGACGCAGGCGCAGAGGGTATCATCGAGTATCCGTTGAACAAGGTGATTTACTGAATTTGTCCCGAGAACTGATGCCGCAACCAACAAGGAGGCCCGGATGGGCTCGCTGAAGAAACGACGCAAGCAGAAGATCAACAAGCACAAGCGCCGCAAGCGCTTGAAGGCAATGCGTCACAAGAAGAGAAACCGGTAGGAGTCGTAATCCAGGACATGTTTTGCCCAAGAGCAAGTGCGCGCAGTCGCGCGGCTGCGCTGGCGGTTGTGTTTTCTGCCGTCGCAAGCTTGAGCATGGCCATGGCGCGCCCCGCTCCTTCCAAAGGCCCCCCGGCCGGCCCGTTGGACGGGACGGCGGATCTGTCCCCCACGCAGACACGCCGTGCCGAAGCTCTCGCGGAATATGGCACCGGCGTCTCGGAGGAATTCCGTGGCGAAATGGACAATGCCCTGGAACGCTATCAACGGGCGCTGCAACTCGATCCGCAGAACACCGCCCTGGCCGTTCGCCTCGGACAAATCTACGCAACCCGCCGCGACATCACCAACGCGCTCAGCGTGCTGGAGTCATCCGTCAAAGCCAACCCCAACGATGCGGAGCTTTCCTACTGGCTGGGTTACATCTATCGCAGCGACAACCAGAACGAGAAAGCGATCACCGCATTCCAGAACACGTTAAAGCTCGAACCGACGAATCTCAATGCGCTGGGTGGGTTGCTCGACATCTATGCCCTGAAAGACTCGCCTGTCGAGGCCGTCAAATTGTTTGATCGCGCCTTCCACCAAAAGGTGGATGCCGGCAGCTATTGGATGCGGCTCGGCGATTTTTTCACCGCGATCTCCCGGCAAAAGCCGACATGGGCGCAAAAGATGGATCGGAAGCGGATCCAGCAATGTTACGAAAAGGCGCTGGCCCTGGCGCCCAACGACGTTGAAATTGAGGTACGGCTGGCCGACACCTACGCGGATAACGGCAACTTCCAGAAGGCAGTGGACGCGTACGCCAAATTGCTCGCCCAAAATCCGGATGCCCCGCGCATTCGCGAGCGACTGGCGGCCAATTACATCCGCGCTGACCAGAAGGAGAAGGCCGCGGCGGTGCTCGAGGAAATTATCAAGCGCGAACCGCTGCAGTTTGCGATCTACAACTACCTTGGCGAGGTTTACGAGGATTTGGGCAAACACGAGAAGGCCATTTCCAATTACCAGCAATCTCTCGTCGTCAACCCCAACCAGCCGGAGAACTACTCCCTCATTACCGCCCTGCAGTTGGATTCCAAGCAGGTCGATCAGGCGTTGGAAACCCTGGCCACCTGGAAGAAAAAGTTTCCGACCGATTTTCGTGTGCCTTATTTCACAGGTCTCATCCAAACCGACAGGAAACAGTACAGCGAGGCGGTGGCCTCTTTTGCCGACGCGGAGTCCATGGCACAGGAATCGGGCCCGGACGTCAAGCTGAGCAGCAAGTTTTACTTTTCGTATGCCGCCGCATGCGAGCGAAACGGCGAGTACGACAAGGCGGTTTCGCTTTTCCGCAAGTGTCTGGAGCTCGACCCGGCGGACCATGGTGCCTGCAATTATCTCGGGTACATGTGGGCCGACAAGGGCGTCCATCTGCAGGAGGCGCTCGACCTGATTCAGAAGGCCGTGAAGCTCGATCCCGATAACGGTGCGTACATCGACAGCCTGGGCTGGGTATTATTCAAACTCGGGCGCAACGAGGAGGCGCTCGTGCAATTGCGGCGCGCGGTCGGTTTAATCAAAGATGATGCGACGCTGTGTGGCCACCTTGCCGATGTGCTCCTGAAGGTCGGCAAGACCCAGGAGGCGCTTACAGTGCTGCATCACGCCAGCGAATTGGAGCCCGGCAACAAAGAGATTTCCGAAAAGCTCCAGAAGCTGAAGGGCAACCAGTCCGCCGTTCACTAGTTCGCCGGCGCGACGACCCGGATCTCCAAAAGTGTTGTGGGCGCTGCGATCGTGGCGTCATTCCCCAGACCAAATGTTGCCAGGCCATCGGCGCTGTTGTTCGTTGGCGCATTGCCCGTCAGCACACCGGTCGGTGATGGCGCCGCGCTCGCTGTACCTGATTCGCCGGTGCTTCCGCCCGTTGCCACTGCCGCGGACGGCCCGGTGGTCTTCGATAGCTCCAACTTGAACGCCGCCACATATTCGCGCGGCATTTCCACGAATAAGGTGCGTTCCGTCACGTCTTTTGATTGAGGAACGACAACCACCCGCCCGTTGCACCGCGTCGCAAGTTGTTGCGCCCGATTCCGCACATCGTCAAAGACCCGCGCGTGAACCGTCACAATTTCACCGGGCTTTGACCGGGGAAATTCCACGCTTCGCACCAGGTCGATGACTGGCGAAGGCGCTAATGGAGGAGTCGCTGACACCTCGTCGGCATTGCCAATCACAGGGGTCCGCCCTGGGCCAGCCGCCGTGGGCATTTGAGCAGCAACAGCTGATTTCGGTTCGTTTGCTATCGCTTGCTTTGCCCGGGTACCCGACGAAACAGTATTCTCGCGCAAGTTCTCCCTGTTTTCCGCCTTGGCGAATTCGAGTGAAGCGGTCTTCTCTGCCGACAGCGGATGGCCGCTCCTTATCACGAGACCAGTGATCACAATGAGCGCCGCCACTTCCAGCGGAATCTTCAGCCAGAGCGGGCGGAACACGTAGTCCTGCCAGGTCAACGCCCCGGGTTTCCCATCAGACGCGATTTTGCGGCGCACGTCGGCGAGGAACCGCGGTGTCGGCTGCAGTTTCGGCAGCGCCGCCACGCCGGTCACCAGTGTCTTCAATTCCACCAACTCTCGCTGGCACTCCGCACACGATGCCAGGTGCGTCTCGACCTCTGTCCTCTGTGGCGGCGTCAATTCGCCGTCGAGGTAAGCCGACAACTCCCCGCGAATATGATCGCAATCCTTCATCTTTCCATCCTCACAGCTCGTCCTTCAGGCTTTTGCGCAACACCTCCCGCGCGCGCGCGATCCGCGATTTGACCGTGCCAACGGAGCAATCCAGCGCTTCGGCAATTTCTTCATAGCTCAGGTTATTGACGTTTCGCAGCACCAGTACCTCCCGAAACTTGCGCGGAAGTTCGTGCATTCGGCGACTCAATAATTCAACAAACTCGTCCTTCACCGCCTGCACGTCGGGCGCATCGGTGTTCCCGGCGATCTGCATGGACACTTCCCCATCAGCGGTCTCAACCGTGCTGTCCAAGGACATGCCCGCCTGTCGACCGCGCCGTTTCCACCAACGATGTTTGTTGCGGGCCAGGTTCACAACGATCTGGTGCAGCCAGGTCGTGAACTCGCACTCCCCGCGAAAATTGCCAATGCTCCGATAGATCCTCACAAACGCATCCTGGGCCACTTCCGTGGCATCCTCGTGGTCGCGCAGTAGTTGAAAGGCGACGTTGAACGCCCGTTGCTGGTGGCGCAGCACCAGGTCATCAAACGCTGTTTCATCGCCCGCCCGGCAGCGTTCGAGCAACTCTCGATCGCTTGCCTCAACTTTGGCGTCCGGCTTTGAGACACGCTCCATGGGAAAAAGTTCCCGCTCTCACGCGCCAAATTCAGGCTTGGCTTCCCGGGTCATCAGGTCGCGGACAGCCTGTTTGGGTGGTTTGCCTTCGTAAAGGATGGCATGCACCTCACGCGTGATGGGCACATCCACGCCATGACGTTGCGCCAGTTGCCAGGCTGAACTGGCTGTCTTTACCCCCTCGGCCACCATCTGCGTGCTAGTGGCGATCTGTTCGGGCGTTTCACCTTTTCCCAGCCGTTCACCGAATCCGCGGTTGCGGCTGTGGCGGCTGAACGCGGTGACAATCAGGTCCCCCACGCCGCTCAGTCCGAAGAACGTCTCGGAGCGCGCGCCCAACGCCACACCAAGCCGAGTCATCTCGGTCAGCCCGCGCGTGCACAACGCCGCCTTGGTGTTGTCCCCAAACCCGATCCCGTCACACGTGCCGGCGGCGATGGCAATGACGTTCTTCAGCGCACCGCCCAATTCGACCCCGATGACGTCATCGTGCGTATAAATGCGGAAGCGTTCGTTCATGAATGCCTTTTGCGCCCGGACCGCGTGCTCGGCCTGGCGCGACGCGACCACCACTGCTGTCGGAATCCCGCGTCCCACTTCCTCCGCGTGGCTGGGCCCGGAAAGCACGACAATGTGTTCGGTCTTGAGCACTTCCGCGATCACCTCGCTCATCCGGCAACCTGTTCCGTTCTCAATTCCCTTCGCAACGCTGACCACGGGAACGTCGGTGGGAAGATAATCGTGAAGTTTTGCGCAGATCGGTCGCATTCCGTGCGAGGGAACGGCCAACACCACCAACTCGGCTCCGTGCAGTGCTGATTTCGTATCCAGCGTGAGCACGATTTCCTTGGGAATCTTTACACCGGGCAGGAATGCCTTGTTCTCGCCGGCCGCAATGATCGGCTCGACCTCCTCCTTCAACCGCCCCCACAAATTGACCTTGTGCCCGTTGCCGTGCAAGAGCACCGCCAACGCCGTCCCCCACCCGCCTGTACCAATTACGGTGACGTTCATGCCATCGCGCCCTTTCCGCCTTCTTCCTTTCGCCGGCCAATACGGTTCTCGGTTCCTGCCAACAGCCGTTGGATATTCGACTTGTGTTTATAGATGATGACGGCGGCAAGAATGACAGTGAAGATGAACAGTGTCTTGTCCTTTGCCAGGAACCAGGTTGCCACAGGCATCGCAACCGCTGCGCCGATGGATGCCAGGGACACGTAGCGCGAGATGGCAAAGATGATCGCCCAAACGCCGAACGCACAGAGAAATGGTATCGGAAGAAACGCCAGCAACGCGCCGGAACTCGTGGCCACACCCTTGCCACCCTTGAATTTCAACCAGCACGTCCAGTTGTGGCCGGCGATCACGAAGATACAACAGGTGATCTGCAACGCCGTCGGACCAACACTGGGAAAAATGCGAGGCGTAACATACACCGGGAGGAAACCTTTCGCAGCGTCCAGCAACAGCACGGCCAGGCCCGGGCCCTTACCAAGCGCGCGCATCACATTGGTCGCGCCAATATTGCCGCTGCCGACCTTGCGGATATCGATTCCACGCGCTTTGGACCACAGAAAGCCGGTCGGAATCGAGCCAAGGAAATAAGAAGCGACCGCGCAGCCAATGAAGATCGCCACCGTCATATTTGCGACTCTAGCCGATTGCGGCGAAACGCGGCAAGCCCGATTGCGGCTACCGAGACAACCGCGCAGGCCCCGACAAACACATCACCGTACTGGGTGTAAAACGTTTTGGTCCGATCATTCGGCAACGGCAAATCAAAGTTCAAAGTCCCCGCGCTAAACGATGCACAACGCGCGCGAACGAAGCCGTGTTCATTTACGACGCACGTCACGCCGCTGTTCGATGCGCGGACCAGTGGACGACGACTTTCGATGGCCCGAAAGATTGCGTTGGCAAGATGCATCTCGGCAGCCGGCGAGGTCTTGAACCACGCATCGTTTGTGACATTGACCATGAAATCGACGTCTTGCCGGACAAAATGGCGGTACAAGTCCGGAACCGTGTCCTCGAAGCAAATGACCCCACCAAACCGCAGGTCCGCCGCGTGAAAGACGGTGAAATCCCGGCCCCGTTCAAAGCTGCCATCGATGGGCGTGAGCCATTTCATGAACGGGAAAATCTTTCGGAGCGGCACGTATTCACCGAAGGGCACGAGGTGGATCTTGTGGTAGATCTCGCCCACGGTGCCGTCCGGCCGCACGAGGATTGCACCGTTGAAGGCTTCGGCAGGTGACGAATACGGTGTGAGGTCAACGGTGCCGGTAAAGAGGTATGCACTCGATTTCACGGCCAGATTCGTCACTAATTCGAATGACTCGCGATCATATCGCAACGCGTCAGGTGTGGCTGTCTCGGGCCAGATGATCATCTCCGGTCGGGCCGCCATGACGGTTTCGGTCAGTGTCCGATACCGTTCCAGAATCATGGGTTTTTGCTCCGGCTCAAACTTCAAGGTCTGGGGAATATCACCCTGGATCAGCGCGAGGCGCACGGTTTTTTGTTTTACCTCACTGTGCCGCAGGATTTGCGGAAGCCCTTGCCAGAACGCAAGGCAGATCAAGCCCATGGCCACGTAGAACTCCCAGCTCAATCGCCATCGCTTCTCGCGGGTTCGCACCTGCACGACAAATCGACGGATGGTGAAATAGAGGACGACATTGACAAAGCACACCAATGCCGATACGCCGTAGACGCCTGTCACACTGGCGAACTGGATGAGCGGACCCGACTGCCACTGGGTCACGCCGAGGAAATTCCAGGGAAATCCGCCAAACAATAATTTCCCGCGCAGCCATTCCAATGTCACCCACCCGGCCGAGGCAACGGCGGCCACAAGTATGTTGCGAATCGCGACCCAGCCGCCTGATTGCTTCTCGGGATCTGCTGACTCGGGGATGAGGCTGTTCGCCATTACAAACACCACCGCACCTGCGCCGAAGTAGAGCGCGAGGAAGGCGATCAATCCCACCGTGCCGGCCGGTGTGACGTGATAAATCCACCAGATCGTCATCCCAAAGAACACCAGTCCGGCGATGTAGCCCCGACGGAACGCCTCCTCCAGACGACAATCTTCCACCGCGAACAATAACGGTACGAGTGAAAGCCAGCCCAACTCACCGCTGTTGAACGGCGGGAGTGCGAAAGCCAGAAGGGCGCCAGTGGCAACAGGCAGAAGCCAGCGGCTTCCAATAGATTTTACGGTCGCGAATCTCATTCGCGGCTTATCTAGCCCGAAACCGGTTCGGGACTACAGGCTGTGCGTCACGCATTCTTTCCGCAACAGTTCTTGTACTTCTTGCCGCTACCGCAGGGACAAGGCTCGTTGCGGCCGACCTTCGGGACCTCGCGCTTGATCGGCATGGTCGCCTTTTCAATCGCTTCGCCCACAACATCCTGGCCGCCGTTGGGAGCGGGCGCTCCTGACTGGGACGGCGGTGGCTGTTTGTAAGCCGACCCGGTCGAGAGGTCGGGACCACTGAGTTGTGTTGGCAGGGCGCGGAGGAAATTCTCGAAAGCGGCGAGCGAACTGGCGGAACGGAAGACATTGTTGGCGATTTCGTTCTTCACGTTGTCCATCATCTCTTCAAACATCGCGAACGCTTCGGTCTTGTACTCCACCAGCGGATCTTTCTGGCCGTACGCGCGCAGGCCGATGCCGTTGCGAAGCTGGTCCATATTGTACAGATGTTCCTGCCAAAGACGGTCAAGGGCATTAAGAACAATCAGGCGCTCGATGGCCTTGAGTGATTCGGGATTCTCGTTGGCCGCCTTGGCCTCGTAGGCGCGAGTGACTTTATCGAGGATCGCCTGCAAGACCTCATCCCGCGTTTTGTCGCTGACCTGCTCCAGACGCAGCCCAATCGGAAAAGCCTGGTTCGACCACCGCAGCAGCGCCTCGAGTTCCCATTCGTCCGCCTGCTTGTCCTCCGGGCAATACTCGACGACGCGCGCTTCGACAACTTCATCGATGATATTGAAGATTGCTTCGCGCGGGCTGTCGCCGCGAATGATGTCGTTGCGGAAGGCATAGAGCACTTCGCGCTGCTTGTTCATCACATCGTCGTACTCCAGCGTGTGTTTGCGCTGGCTAAAGTGGTGCTCTTCGACGCGGCGCTGGGCGGTTTCAATCGAGCGATTAAGAAGCGGGTGCTCCAACTCTTCGCCTTCCTTCATGCCCAGTTTTTCCATGATCGTGGCAATCCGGCCGCTGCCGAACAACCGCATCAGATCGTCCTCCAGCGAAACGTAGAAGCGCGAACTGCCGGGGTCACCCTGACGCGCACAACGCCCGCGGAGCTGTCGGTCGATGCGCCGCGCTTCGTGACGTTCGCTGCCGATCACATGCAGGCCGCCGACTTCCGCCACACTCTCGCCGAGTTTGATGTCGGTGCCGCGGCCGGCCATGTTGGTCGCGATGGTCACCGAGCCTTTCTGGCCCGCGCGCGCGATGATCTCCGCCTCGCGCTGATGGTATTTCGCATTCAAGACATTGTGGGGGACCTTCTGGCGGCCCAACATGCGGGACAGCACTTCGCTGGCCTCGACGCTGACCGTACCAACGAGGGAAGGCTGGCCGTGACGATGTCGTTCCACGATGTCCTCGATGATCGCGTTGTACTTCTCACGCCGCGTCTTGTAGACCACGTCATTTTCATCCTTGCGAACGCACGGCTTGTTGGTGGGAACGACGATGACACCGAGCTTGTAAATATTCTCGAACTCGGTGGCTTCCGTTTCGGCGGTACCCGTCATGCCCGCCAGTTTCTTGTAGAGCCGAAAATAGTTCTGGATCGTGATGGTCGCGAGCGTTTGCGTTTCACGTTCGATGGCAACGCCTTCTTTGGCCTCGACCGCCTGGTGCAATCCGTCGCTCCAACGGCGGCCCGGCATGAGGCGGCCGGTGAATTCGTCGACGATCATCACCTTGTTTTCCTGGACGACGTATTCGACGTCCTTCTCGAACAGGCAATAGGCGCGCAGCAATTGCGAGATGTTGTGGATCTTCTCGCTGCGCTCGTCAAACGCCTGCTGGATCTGCTGCTTCTTCTTTTCCTTCTCGCCGTCGGGCAAATGCTGGGTATCCATCTCCTGCAGGGCCGTCACGAGGTCGGGGATCACGAACGCATCCGGGTCGTCCGGACTCAGAAACTTGCGGCCCTTCTCGGCGAGATCGGAGTCGTGCTGCTTTTCGTCGATCGTGAAGAAGAGTTCTTCCTTCAGATCATGCATTTCTTTCTTGCTCGAGTCTTTCAGCACCTCCAACTCTGCCTCATCGACGAGTTGCCGAATCGCCGGTTCCTCCATCATCTTCTGCAGCTGCTTGTTCTTCGGGGTCCCCAGCTTGACCTGGTACAGCAAACGGCCCGCCCTCTCCTCGCGGTCGAAATCGTCATTGGTAGTCTTGTCGGCGCTACGGCCATCGAGCAACTGCTTTGCTTCACTCACGAACCGATTGCAGAGCATCGTCTGCGCGCGGACAAGTTCGGCGACCTGGGGCTTGTACTTGTCGTAGGCGTGCGTGGAAAGCGTGGCGGGGCCGCTAATGATGAGCGGCGTGCGCGCTTCGTCGACAAGGATCGAATCCACCTCGTCAACAATTGCGAAGAAATGACCCCGCTGCACCTGCGTCTCAATGCTGGTGGCCATGCCGTTGTCGCGGAGGTAGTCGAAGCCGAACTCGGCGTTGGTGCCGTAGGTGATGTCGCACACATATTGCGCGCGACGAACATCCGGCTTTTGGTCGTGCTGGATACAGCCAACTGTCAGCCCGAGAAACTTGTAGACCTCGCCCACCCACTCGGCGTCGCGCGCCGCGAGATAATCATTGACCGTGACCAGATGAACGTTGCCGGCGAGCGCGTTGAGATAGAGAGGCAGCGTGGCAACCAGCGTCTTGCCTTCGCCCGTGGCCATTTCCGCGATCTTTCCTTGGTGTAGCACGATGCCGCCAAGGATTTGGACATCAAACGGCACCATGTCCCACTTGTAGGGCTGGCCGCGCACGGGCCATTCCTTGCCGCAGAGACGGCGGCACGCGTTCTTCACCGCGGCGAACGCTTCCGGCAGGAGATCATCGAGGGACGCGCCATCCGCGAGCCGCTTTCGGAACTCTTTCGTCTTCCCGCGAAGCTCTTCATCGGTGAGTTTCTGGTACTCCGCCTCGACTTCGTTGACACGATGGACCAGCGGCCAGAGGCGCTTGACTTCGCGCTGGTTTTTCGAGCCCAGAATTTTCTTCAATATCCAACTAACCATACAAATCCTTCGCTTCAGCTTCCCGGTTTTATCACCGGCATACCCGCCTGACAGAGCGGACACGTCGCCGGTTCGAATGTATCAATCGACAATCTTAGCAGACTTTCCAGCGGTACGCCAAAACCTACTTTGCCGCCCGAACGATCCACCAGCGCGCCTGCCCCGACCACCTCGCCGCCGAGGGCGCGCACAATGTCGAGCGTCTCCTGCACCCGGCCACCCTTGGTCACAACATCCTCGACCACAAGCGCTTTTTCGCCCTCGGTGACCTCGAATCCGCGCCGCAATTCCAGCTTTACCGCCGCATTCTTCTCCACAAAAATATGACGGACGTTCAGCGCCCGTGCGACTTCGTGACCAACGAACAACCCGCCGAGCGCCGGCGAGATCACCACCTGCGCTCCCGCATTTTTCAACTTCGCGGCCAACTCCCCGCAGAGCCGCTCGGCGATACGCGGGTGTTGCAGCACCAGCGCACATTGGAAGTACTGGCGGCTGTGCAGCCCCGAACGTAGCAGAAAATGCCCGTCGAGCAACGCCCGCGTATCGCGAAAGATCCGCAGAACCTCAGCGTCCGTCACGCGCTCACCACCCAGTTTGGGTTCGTCTTACCGGCTTGTTCAATCTCGCGACGCTTCGCCTCGTAACCTTTGCGGCCCATCAAGCCATACGTGAAGTTCTTCGCCAGTTCTACACCGGGTTGGTCGAACGCATTGATATTGTAGAGTTCGCCCGCGTAGGCCGTTTGCATTTCGAGCAGGTAGAGCAACGCCCCGACCGTTTCCTCGTCCACGCGCGGCAGACGAATCGCACAGTTCGGTATGCCGCTCTGCGTCAGCGCCAACTCGGTCGCGCGCTGTTCGGCCTTGATCAATTCGTTCAGCGTCCGCCCGCCGAGATACTTCGCCGCCTCAAAATCAGGGGACGCCTGTGGAATCGGAACCGTCGCGCGGAATTCGTCCACGGTCAGGAAGGTCACGACTTTGTCGAACGGCCCTTCGAGGTAAAGCTGCAGGAGCGAGTGCTGATCGGTCACGCCCAGCGCCTTTTCGGGCGTCTGCCCGGCGTGTACGATCTTGCCCGCCCGGTCCACCCTCTTGCCAAGGCTCTCGGCCCAAAGTTGACAGAACCAATCGGCCACGTTGCGCAACGCGTGCGAATAGGGCATCATCACCTGGATGTTTTTGCCCTTCGCCTTGTCCATCAAGTAATGCAGGGCCGCGCCCGTGAGCGCGGGATTCTCCCACAACTTCTTCGTTTTCCGGCAGAGCGCGTCCATTTCCGCGGCGCCTTTCAGCAACCTGTGGATATCAATGCCGGTGACCGCTGCGCTCAGCAAGCCGACGGCACTGAGCACCGAAAAGCGTCCGCCTACATCAGACGGAATCGGCATCGACGCGTAACCTACCCGCCTCACAATCTCCCGCAGTTCGCCCCGTTCCGGATCCGTCGTGATGACGATGCGTTCAACATGCCGTTCGGGGCCAAGCTTTTTGATCAGCGCGTCGCGGAACACGAGAAACTCGCTCATCGTCTCAGCAGTGCCGCCGGACTTGGTGATGACGTTGAAGACGGTGTTGTCAAGATCGACAACCTCCAGCAACGCTGCGATGCGATCGGGATCAATGTTATCCGGCACGAACAAGCGCGGCCCGCGCCGGAGCGGACGAGCGAGCTGGTTGTATTCGGGATGATTGAGCGCACTGTGGAGCGCAATGTTGCCCAGCGCGGAACCGCCGATCCCGACGACAACGAAGCTGTCGCACCGTGCCTGGATTTTACTGGCAAGGGCGGCCACCTCATCTGCGAGCTTCGTATCGTGAGGAAGCTTGCGAAAACCGAGTGGCGCCTTCTCCACCGAGTCGGCAGCCGCGGCGAGCTTGGGACCGAGGGCCCGGATCTCAGCGTCCGTGACGCCGTGCTCGCCGACACGTTCGGCCATTAAATTATTGAAATCGTACCGTAAATTCAGCAAAACGCCGTCCTCCAAGTGCGGTGGTTTATCGCAGATTCAACCGGGAGCGGCAACATATTTTGCCAGTCCGCGCTCCGCGCGTGTCCGTCGAAAATCGTCAACGGCCATTCAACCACTGACGCTGCGCATCAGTTGATGGAAAGACCAAATGATTTCTTCCTCGAACGCGCGGACGCTGGGATACACGAAATAACCCCCGGCACTGAGTTTCCGGACACCGCCATTCAAGCGCTCCGCCGGCAAGAAACCGGTCAATTGTTGGAGCAACAGAACGAATTTTTCGTGCTGCTGCAATCGGATTGGCTCCTGATTGACACGCACGATTGACTCGCGGTCCCAGATCCATTGCAAGCGGTAAGGTTCGGTATCGAAAAACCAATCGAACCGGAATTGGGGGACATTTTGGAGCTTATAATCCACGACAACCTCAACGTTCCTGTATCTCGGACGAAAAGGGTCCGTGGCTGGTTCCAAGTGTGTCTGGCAAGGACGGTCGGCGAGCCGCAGTACATATCCAGCGGCGGCAAATACGAATTTCTCCCATGGGTACTCGACCTCGGTCCCGTACAGATCAACGACGACCAGGGCTTGGGGCTTGACCTGAAATTCCTGACCCGAAGCGGGTTCGTTCAACGCCGCGAGTTGAGCCTGGTCAACAACGTCAGTCGGGAAATTTCGCCGACCGAGTTCTTGTTGGAGTGCCAGTGCGCGATCCTGATCCAGGTTGTCCACGACAATCCCGAACAATTCCTTCTGCAATCGCGCGCAATCCGGCCGGGGTATACTGTGCGAGGCCGCCGCCGCGTCTTCCAGCGATTCGCGGTCGATGGTTTGATCGAGCGAACGCTGCAAAAGCGCATACGGCATCAGTGATCCCTCTCCAACGAGAGCAATCGCCGTTTCATCGGCAACCCGCCGCCAAAGCCACCGAGCGAGCCGTCGCCCGCGATCACGCGATGACAGGGGACGATAACAGGTACCGGGTTCGCGCCACACGCGGCGCCAACCGCTCGCGAGGCTTTGGGCTTGCCGATTTGTTTTGCAATCCAGCCGTACGAACGCGTCTCGCCATACGGAATCTTGGTGAGCGCATGCCATACTTGTCGCTGGAAAATGGTACCTGATGAAAGGTCAAGCGGGATTTCCCAGCGGACGGATTTGCCTTCGGCGTATTGTTGTAGTTTGCGCGTCAGATCGTACGGGAGGGTCTCCGCCAGTTGCTTCGATATGTGAAGCACACCGCCGTCTTTGCAAAACTCCAGGCGGGTAAGTCCACGAAATGAGAACTGGACCCGAAACGCGCCCAGCTTCGTCGGGACGATCACCGGATCACGAACCAGATTATCCATAGCGCGAAGAAGGATAACCCCAGCCACATGAAAAAGCGATTCCGCGTTTGTCGTTGTACCCGCTTGAGCGGCTTATAACTCCGGATGCTTCCCGCCCCAAGATAGTGCGCGAGCTTTTCCTGCGGCGGTACCACTTGGGCGGTTTCCAGGGCCGCCGTGCCCGCGAAAGCGGGGTTCACGGACAAAGGCGGGTGCGCGAAGAGATCGGTCTCAGGCTTTTTCGCGAAGGCGATCGGTTCCGCTTCCAGTTCCTTCAGCGGTTCTGCGGCCACATCAAACAGGTCCTCGCGCACTCGATCGGAGGTACGTAACTCGCGCCGGGGCAGCGCGAGCATCCCTTTCACAAATCCAGCGAAAGTTGCTACGGATGCCAGGCTTCGCCCTCCCGCAGTCGTATCCACAGGACGAATCCCGTGGGCGCGTAAGGGGCCGCCACTAACCTCACGCATCTGGCGCTGCACAGTTGCAATCTGTTGATCCAGATCAGTGATGGCGCGATCAATCGGATCGGGATGTTTCCAGCGCAATGACATGGCCATCCTTTGTGCTAATGCTTCACGGTGAGCAGCGCGATCAGCCAGATCGTCCCCGCCAAAATCAGCGGCGCCGACGCGGCAGCGCCAAGGCAGGCGTAACGCACAATTTCATCCCTGCTGACAGGTTTCCTCGTCGCGCCCGCGGGAAGGATCGCATTGTCCTGACCAGCCGCCGGATTAAGGCAATCGAGTTTGGTGCGGGCGCGGTTATACTCGAGGCGCGCACCCTCGATGACACCGAGCGCCCGGCTCAATTCGGCGCGGACGTTGCTGCTGTTCCAGTCTCCATCGTTGATTTGCTGAATCTGCTCGGCATAATCACGGAAGGCGTCGATGGTCTTGCTGGAAAGTTCGGCAAGCCGCTGGGATTCGATCTGCTGGCGTTCAAGGGCCAGCAGGCCCCGGGCAAGATTGTCGGTGATCTCGGCGCGACCGCGGCTGTACTCCTCCTGCTTGCGGCGCAGTTCTTCGAGTTCGCCCTTCTGGCGTTCGAGCTCTTCCTGTTGACGGCGCAACGTGAGCAAGTGTTCGCGGGCCTGATCGAGTTTTGAATCGACCTCTTCACGATGTTGCGGCAGTTCGACAACGGAAAGCGTCGGCCCGATACTGGATTCGGGCATAATGGTGGCGGCGCCACCTCCCCCCTGTTTCATACAAACCTCCTCCTTGTTGGGCGGAGCATAGCAGGGTGCCGGAAAAAGTAAAGACTGTTTGCGCTATTTGGCTGCAAAAATACCTGCATCGGGCCCGAAGCGTGGTCAGAGTTCCAGTGACTCGACCTTCTTCAAGGCGAGCGACATGGGGATGCTGGTGGCCGCAAGGCTGAAGAGTGAGACGAAAACCCAGGAAAAGACGTACCCCCACGGCTGGACTCGCTCCCCGAGGCTGCCGATGGCAAAACCCGTGTACATCGGTGTCACTTCCGCACCAATGACCACCACCACATAGACAAGACTCAGGATGAAACAGAATGTGCCGCCAAAACCAGAGACGATCTTCGCGGGATTATCGTCGCGACGGTTGGCCGTCGATCCGGAACTGAAGTTTGGAAACAGGGCGCCAATGCCCACCGCAATGCCGCACAGCGAAAAGCTCATGACGACCACGGTGGAAGCGAACAGCAACGTGAGCCCGCCCGGTATATGGAGCATCCAACTCGACGTGAGCATGAGAACCAGCGTGATGGCCGCAGTGCAGACACTGCTGAGCCAGAATTTCTCCAGCAGCACCCGCTTCAACCCGTAGGGCACCATTCCGATCATCCACAAACGTTTACCTTCCAGGCTGAATTGGGGAAACACGAAGCGGGTTGTGAGCGTCGCCAGCGTCATACTCGAGGCCCCCAGGTTGAGGAAGGAAACAAAGCTCGCCCAGAGTTCCATGTTCCGGTCGTAGGCAACGCTGCGGAGGTTGAGCACATACATCCCCAGTAGGCCGAAAAAGATGACGAACTGACTCCACTGCGACGTGTCGCGCCAGAACACACGAATGTCCTTGATCACGAGTGCGCGGGTGGCATGGTGCATCCGCGGCCACAAGTTCACGAAGCGCTCGACGAGGGCGGTGTGCGGCAGACTGATAGGGGTGTCCAGCAATGGGACGCCAAGCTCAAAGTGGCCCTGGCTGTGATTGCGGGACCAGCCTTCGTAGTATAAGTGGCGGCTGACGGTGACGCTGACCAGCGTGGCCATCATGGCGTTGCTCAGGAGAACCAGAAAGAAGAAAGCCCCTCGCCCCGACCATCCTTCGCCCCACGCGATCATGCTTGAGGCGACCCAGTAGCTTGGTAAGATCGGTTGCACCGCCACGTGACTGGTGTGGAGCAACTGGTGCAACGCCGCCACGATGTGCGCATTTTCCAGATCCTCCGCCTGCATCGGCTTCAGGAAAATAATCGCGCACACAATCCCAACAAAGCCCACGCCAAAGAGCATCCACTTGAAAATGTGGCGGTGCAGGTAGCGTGTCACGATCAAAATCGCCACACAACCGATGGCCGCCGGGATCACGGTGAAGGGTATAAACAACAGGAAGACCTTCAGGTAAAACCCTATGGATACGTGCCGCGCGTTTCCATAAGCGGCCATCAAGGGCGCCGACAGGAACAGGAATGCCCAACTCGCCAGAAGGGTGGTCTCCATCAGTTTCCATCGAAACACATCCAGACTACGCACCGGCAGCGTCAGCATCCATTGTGTTTCCTGGCTCTTGAAGAGCGTGGAGTAGCCGATGATCATGTTGGAGAACATCAACATCAAAAACAGGAAAGCGAAAAACAGATACAGCATGCGGTCCACCACCAGCCCCTGCATCCCCGGCAATTCCCCCAGCTTATGGAAGCCCATGAAGAACACCGTGTAACCCGCAAACCAATAGCCGATCACGAACAGGGTGATTACGGAAACCATCAGAAACGACTTTTCCCGCACCGCAAGAACGCGGCGACGTAAAATGCAGGCATTCACCCCGGCAAACAAACGAAAGAACTGTAGCGCGTTCATGGTAGCCCGGCGGCTGTCTCCTCCCCGCGCGTCAACGCCAGGAATGCATCTTCCAGTTCGCCTTTCTCGCCGCTTACCTCGCGCAATTCGTCGATCGTGCCCACAGCAATCAGCCTGCCGCGGTTGAGAATGCCCACCTGGTCCGCCAGTTCCTCGGCGATGTGGAGAACATGCGTTGAGAGGAACACCGTCACACCGGCGCGCGAACGCTCTTTGAGCACGTTCTTCACGACGCGGGCGCTACGGGGATCGAGCCCGACCATTGGCTCGTCAATGATGATCACCTTAGGCTGGTGCAGCAACGCGGACGCGATCACGAGCCGTTGCCGCGTACCGTGTGAAAGATTCTCAATCATCTGTCGGCGTGTTTCATCGAGGCCAAAGACGTCGAACAATTCGTCGCTCGCGCGTACCACATCAACCCGATCCATCCCGAACAGTTGGCCGACGAAGAGCATGAACTCCATGGGTTCCAGTTTGTCGTACAGAAACGGCATGTCCGGCACATAGCTGAGGATCTTGCGCGCTTCGACAGGATTCTTCTGGATGTCATAACCGCCAATCAGCGCGCGACCGGACATGGGCTTCAGCAGCCCGGCGAGCAGCTTGATCGTGGTCGTCTTGCCCGCGCCGTTGGGACCCAGAAAGGCGAAAAACTGCCCCTGGGGGATGTCCAGGTTCAGGTCGTTGACAGCAATCAGGCCGCCGTAGCTCTTGGTTAAGTGTTCTGTCAGAATCATCTGTTCATTCCATTCGGTGCGCCCGGCGCATTAGTCGTCTCGGCTGATAATCCGTTCCATCCGTCAATCCAGCGCTAAGCATCTCCAACCCGAGTGACGTGGTCACTTTCAGCACCTGGCCCGAATCGTCGACCCATATTTTCGTCCACATCTGGTCATCGACCTTTGTGTCGATCAGGTACACACGCTGCGAATCGCCTGCGATCTCAACCCGGTCGTAGTACGTGGTGGTCTCTGGCCGCGTCCCCATCGCCCGCTCGCTGTCCGACGATGCTGTCAGCGAACCGGGCATTCCGCTGCCGAGAAAACCCAGATTCCCCAGTCCCGGCATACCAATGGCGCTGGCAAAACCGGCTCCCTTGACCTGATCAAAGTCGAGGGTGCGCTCATCATGGATGCCGTCGTAGCTGAAAACGACTTTCACCTTCCTGGTGCGGTCGCTTCCCTTGATATCGACACGACTGTCACCAAAGATCGCACTGATATCGAATCCATCCAGCTCCAATTTCGGGTTGAATTCGCTCTTGCCATCCAGGGATAATCGGGTTTGCGAGCCGAGCATATAGAGGTTCATCTTCAAATCGGTGGTAACTTCGTAGCCATCGGGTTGTTGTCCTGACCCTATTTGCTCCACCGGCTTATCATTCATCCTTGGCTGGATTCGAATCTCGCATATTCCGATGGGAATTTTGCGATAGAACACATCCAGACGGGCAGGATTGGAGTTCGCGAATATCTTTTTTAAGATACGGTCGTTCGGGACCGTTTCGAGGACGGTCGGCTGGGGGAAAATCTCGACGCGCACAAGGGTGGCCATCATGGCCACCCAAAACGCAATCACCAACCCTGCCAATACCCTGTTCAGCATACAAGTCTCGCTACTTCCCTACCTGCTTAACCGACTACGGAATCATCAACTGCTGGCCCACCTTCAACTGGTCCTTGCTCGGGAGACCGCCCCGATTCGCCTGGTATATCTTCTCCCAAGCCGACCGAGTGCCATAATACCGCAAGGCCAGCGACTGCAATGTATCCCCTCTTTGCACGACATACGTGCGAGCCCGCGACAACTCTGTGGTCGATGGCTCGGCGAACACCGTTATCGGCGCGGCCGCCATGACGATGGGGGGCGCAGAACCCGGCGTCACCACACTGATCGGTGCCGGCGTCGAAACGACCGCTGCGGTCAGCGGTTCAGCGGCCGATGTCGCAGTCACGGTTACCGTTTTCTCCAGTTCGGCAACGCGGGAGCGAAGCGTAGCATTTTCCTGCAGAAGCGCCGCCTTGTCGCTTTGCAAGCGCGCCAACTCACCCGGATCGACGACCGGTGATTGAGGTAACTTCGCCGCCAACGACAACTTGGCGCGTTCGATGAAATCTTCGACCAATTTCCTCTTCTCAGAATCGGGCCGCAACTCCAGGTAACGCCGATAATGGTAAATCGCAGCGATCGGATCGCCCAGTTTATCATCGCTCAACAGGCCCAACTCCAGGTGGGCCTTGGCAAAGTCCGGGTTCGCCGACAGCGTCTTCTTATAGAACTCCGCCGCGGCGGGGAAGTCTTGCTGTTCGTAAAGCTTCTTGGCCCGCAGGTAGTTGACCTCCTGCTCGGCGGTGACATCCGAGACGGGAGCGGAGCGCTCGCAGGCCGCCGATAGAGCGAACACCACCGCCAACGCGAACGGGCGGAACCGACGCCCGACCAAGGCCTCGACATGGACTCGTTGGCTCGTCAGAGTAGTCTCCATACCTCGTGTTTACTGGATGCCTAACGGATGCGAATAGTAGCACGGTCTGGCCAAAAACACAACTGTACTTAGCCGTTTCATTGCGAATTTTTGTCACAGTTTTTGCCCCTTGACGCTCGCCGGGCGCTGCCGGTAAGATACAGCCAGTTTTCCAAGTCAAATTCGGACCCAAGGGAGGTGAACGCCGTGGCTGAAGCTTATTGTGTAAAATGCAAGGCGAAGAAGGAAATGGCAAATGCTCAGGAAGTCACCATGAAGAACGGGCGTCCTGCCATGCAGGGAGTTTGTCCCGATTGCGGCACGAAATTGTTCCGCATCATGGGCGGGAAGAAGTAGGCTCACGACGCATCGTGACCGGGCCAATTGGTCCTGGAAAAAAGTGAGTATGAGTCCCTCGCTGGCCGACTGGCTTGCGAGGGTGGTTTGTTTTGATTAGCATTACACAGGTGTCGTTTGGCTGTCCCAATTCATTAAATCAAGTTAAGTGATGAGCGCAAAAAAAGAAGAGTTGGCTTACGTACTGATCAACCCGTACACGGTTCACAAATCAC
Organism: Verrucomicrobiia bacterium; assembly: GCA_035577545.1. NCBI lineage: Bacteria > Pseudomonadati > Verrucomicrobiota > Verrucomicrobiia > Verrucomicrobiia bacterium. Next base: position 37,693 of record DATLVI010000035.1, on the reverse strand, counting down.
GCACGGGCGGCGTGATCGCCCGCCTGTTCACGCGCACCGCGCTGGAGCTGGTGGCAGCACGGATGTTTGCCCCCAGCCGCGAGCTTGTCGAACGCTATGCCGAGGTCACCATTTCGACGAAGGACCCGCAGGACCGCAAGATTCAGGAGCTTATTCGGCAGTACATTCTCGACAATTATTCGCCCGACCCGAAGACCGGCCAGCGCCGCCGCGTAATGATGCTGTTGTTCCGCGGCGAGGACGCCGTGGCCAAAGTGCGGCAGGTCGTCGGCAGCTTTCACTCTGACAAAGGCACCGCGGGCGAAACCATTCGCGATACCTACGGCGATTACGTCGTCGGCTCGGATGGCCAGGTAAAATACTTTGAGCCGGCCGTGTTGGCCGCGCCCAACTCCGAAGAGGCCGAGGCCAAGCTCAAGCTGTGGGCCAAGTACTCCGAGAGTGACGGCGGCTTCCTCGAAAACGTCGTCCCCTATCCCAAGAACGCGAAAATCGAGCAGACACTCGTCCTGCTAAAGCCCGACAATTTCCGTTTCCCGAGTGCGCGCCCGGGCAACATCGTCGACATGCTTTCACGCACGGGCCTCTACATCATCGCCATTCAGGTCCATCGCATGAGCGTGGGCGAAGCGGAAGAGTTCTATGGACCTGTCCGCGCAATTCTCCGTGAAAAACTCAAGGACATCACGGGTCAGCGCGCGCGTCTGGCCCTGGAGAAGGAACTCGGCTTTGGACTCAACCCGCAGACCGAGAAAGCGCTGGGTGAACTCATGGGTCCGCTCTTTGCAGACGAGCAGTTCAGCCAAATCGTGCAGTTCATGACGGGCCGCCGGCCGGAAGACTGCTCTGGCCCCGCCAAGTCCCAACCCGGAATGGAGAAAATACTGGCGGTCGTTTACGAAGGGCCGGATGCCGTTTCCAAGATTCGCAACGTCCTCGGTCCCACCGATCCGCGCAAGGCGCCGCCGGGCACCATCCGCCGTGAATTGGGCCAGGACATTATGATTAACGCCGCACACGCCAGCGATTCGGCCGAAAATGCGCAACGGGAAATCAAAATCATCAAGCTCCGCGAGAACAGCCTGAAGCCACTCATCGAAGAGTCGTATAACTGTAAACTTTGAAGTCTCAACTCTGAAATCTCGAATCGTCTAATTAGTTTAATCAGAAGGATCACCCATGCAACAGCTCGCACAACGCGCCACAACCCTGACCCCGTCGCTGACCCTCGGCATCGATGCGAAGGCGAAAAAGCTCAAAGCGGAAGGAGTTGATGTGTGCGGCTTCGGCGCCGGCGAACCCGATTTTGATACCCCGCAATACATCAAGGATGCTGCCGCCCAGGCTCTGGCCGCCGGCTTCACAAAGTACACGCCATCCTCGGGCATCCCGGAATTACGGGCCGCTATCGCGGAGAAGCTGAAGAACGAGAATGGCCTCGACTACAAGCCATCCCAGGTCATTGTCAATTGTGGCGCGAAACATTCGTGTTTCAACGTCATCCTCGCGACTTGCCAGGCAGGCGACGAAGTCATCATTCCCGCGCCGTACTGGCTGAGCTACCCCGAAATGGTCAAGCTCGCCGATGCCTCACCCGTGACCGTCCAAACCGAAGAGGAGAACGGCTTCAAGATCACGCCGGACCAGTTCCGCGACGCAATGACGCCGGCCACGAAGCTCATCATCCTCAACTCACCGGGCAACCCGACCGGCTCCGTGTACACTCGCGAGGAATTGCAAGCCCTCGCGGAAGTGGCGCTGGAAGAGGACATCCTCATGCTGTCGGACGAGATTTACGAGAAAATCGTCTACGATGGCACCGAGTTTGTCAGCCTCGCGTCCCTGGGCAGCGAGGTTTACGACCTGACGATCACCGTCAACGGCTTCAGCAAGGCCTACGCGATGACCGGCTGGCGTCTCGGCTACATCGCCGCGCCGGACCACATCGCCGCCGCGATCGACTCCATCCAGTCGCATTCAACTTCGAATCCGACCAGTTTTGCGCAGAAGGGCGCGCTTGCGGGATTGAAGGGCGACCAGTCGTTCATCGGGGAGATGGTCAAGGCCTTCACCGAACGCCGCGCGTACATGCACGATCGGCTCACGAAGATTCCGGGTGTTACCTGTGTGAAACCGATGGGCGCTTTTTACATGTTGCCGAATATTTCCAAGTTCGGCCTCAACTCGACCGCTTTCTGCTCGAAGCTGTTGGATGAACAGAAGGTTGCGGCGGTCCCTGGCATCGCTTTCGGCAGCGATGCGCACATGCGCCTCAGCTACGCCTGTTCGATGGAGAACATCCAGAAAGGCCTCGACCGGATCGAAGCTTTTTGCAAGAGCCTGAAGGGGTAGCCCTTCCCCGCAGACCGGGTCTTTCATGAAAATTGCGCTTATCGGCCTGCCGCAAGTCGGCAAGAAGACCGTCTTCTCGCTGCTCACGGGCATGGGGATTGACCACTTGCTAGGCCGCGCCGCCGAATACCATGTCGGCGCGGTCAGGGTCGCCGATCAGCGCATCGACAAACTTTCGGCGATGTACAACCCGAAGAAGACGAAGTACGCCGAGATTGAGTGCACGCTGGCCCCCGCCCCGCCCCACGAGCCGAAACCGCGCGAGCAATGGCTCAACAAGTTGAAGGACATGGATGCGTTCTGCCATGTGGTCCGGGCATTTGAAGATCCGTCCGTGTTTCACGTGAACGGCTCTGTCGACCCGCTACGCGACATCGACGCGATGAACCTGGAGTTAGCCATCAGCGATCTCAGCCTCATCGAGACGCGCCTCAATCGCATCGCGCAGGACCAGAAGCGGAAATTCGAGCAGGAACGCGCCGACGAAGCCGCGCTGCTCGAAAAACTCAAACCGCACCTCGAAGCAGGCAAATCGCTTCGGGAATACGCATGGCACGAGGGCGAAGAGAAGCGACTCCGCTCGCTGCAATTCCTCACGGTCAAAGGCATCGTCACCGCGCTGAATTGTGGCGAAAACAATTTCCCTAACCCGAAGCTGGTGGACGCGGCGGAGTCGAAACTCACCGGGCCGCGTTCCGAAGTCTGCGAACTCAGCGCCAAGACGGAGGCCGAGGTTGCCCAGATCGAAAACCCCGCCGAGCGAGCCGAGTTTCTGGCCGCGCTCGGGATCACGGAACCGGCGATCAACGTCCTCACGCGCTTCCTCTATAAGGCGCTAGGTTACATCTCGTTTTTCACGAGTGGCGAAGACGAAGTGCGCGCCTGGACCATCCGCCACGGCGCCACGTCCGTCGATGCCGCGCACGCCATTCACTCGGACCTCGCCCGCGGTTTCATCCGCGCAGAGGTGATGAAATACGGCGACCTGATCGGGGCCGCTGCCGGCCTGCACCCTGAAACTTCGGCGAAGGTCTGGCACGCCGCCGAAGTGAAGCTCAAGGAAACCGGCAAGCTCTATATCAAAGGCAAAGAGTATGTCGTCGAAGATGGCGACATCATCAACATCCGCCACAGCGGCTGAGAAGGTTGCGGGTAATTTCCAATTCCTGGAAGGTCCGGTCTGGGTTCCCGCGCGAAACGAATTGCTCTTCTCCGACATCCCTGTTAACAGGAGGCAGGCTCTACAAAGGAGTGCACGATGAATGAACTGGAGAATTCAGGTTCAGCCGCGAACCTCACCCCGGCCCAGGAGTCACTGCGGCAGCTCTGGGAAGAACACGTGCGACACGAGTTCGCCACCCACAACACCGGGGACACGCTCGACACGATGGTCGAGGACGCTTACGTCAACCATATCCCCGTGTTGACGGGAGGGGTTGGCCGTGACGAGCTGCGGGAGTTTTACTCCAAGCGTTTCATTCCCCAGATGCCACCTGACACCGAGATGACTGCCATTTCGAGGACCATCGGCAACGATCAACTGGTGGACGAAATGGTATTCAAATTCACCCACACCATCCGCATGGACTGGATGCTCCCGGGCATTGCGCCGACGGGAAAGCGGGTGGAGGTTCCGCTCGTCGCCATCGTTCGATTCCGGGAGGGCAAATTGGCCCACGAGCACATTTACTGGGACCAGGCTTCCGTGCTGGTTCAACTGGGCTTGCTCGACGCCGGGGTCCTGCCCGTCGCGGGTATTGAAAGTGCGCGCAAGGCGCTTGACCCAAGGTTGCCATCCAATACACTGATTCGCCGTGCCGACCAACGCCAGTAATCATTCAATTCCCGCTGAAAAAATCGCGGGCGACTTTCAATTCCTTGAAGGTCCGGTCTGGGTACCCACCCGGAATGAACTGCTCTTTAGTGACATTCCCGCCGGCCGGATCTGCCGCTACACGCCGGCGACGAATTCATTCAGCATTTTTCGCGAACCGAGCGGGCAGGCCAACGGGAACGCGCTCGATCCCCAGGGCCGCCTCGTCACTTGCGAGCATGAGAACCGTCGCACCTCGCGCACCGAACTGGACGGAACGGTCAGCGCTCTCGCCACGCATTACGAAGGCAAGCGACTTAACAGCCCCAATGACATCGTCTGCAAGAGCGACGGCTCGGTGTACTTCAGTGATCCTCCCTATGGGGTGAACCCCGAACTGCGCGAGTTGGATTTCCAAGGGGTGTTCCGCGTTTCGGCGGATAGCGAAACCCTCACGTTGGTTGCGAGCGACTTCATCAAACCCAACGGCCTCGCCTTCTCACCCGACGAAAAGATCCTCTATGTTGCCGACACGGAAATCGGCCATATTCGCGCTTTTGATGTAAGCCCCGACGGCACCCTCACAAACAGCCGCGTCTTCTGCAACGTAGAACGCCCCGATGGTTTTCGCGTAGACGTTGAGGGCAGTCTTTACATCTCTGCAATGAAATCGGTCGAGGTGTTCGACCGCACCGGGAAGAAGTTCGGCGAGATCACCTTGCCCGAACGCCCCGCCAACGTCGCCTTTGGCGATCCCGACCGCCAAACCCTCTACATCTGCGCCCGCACCGGTCTTTACCGCGCCCGCATAAATGTCCCCGGGGCGAAATAAGATTCATTCGGCGCTGGCACTGCGAGTGGCATTTAGCAGCCAGAGCAGTTCCGTCTCGAAATCGTGGGGGCCGGTGTAGTTGGCGAAACTAAGGGAGCGGTTGTCCAGCAGGAGGCGCGCACCGAGGTTCACCTTGGCGGATGTCAGGCCGGACAACTCACCGAGGAGCACGCGGAAGTTCGCGGCGGTGTTCAACTGCTTCTTCGCCCCCAGGCCGGAAAAGTCGAAATGTTCGGGACTCAAGGCAAATTGCTCGCCGGCAGTCGTGACAACCCGGGCGAACGTGATGGTGCGGGTGGATTTCACGGGCTTCTCTTCCTTCTTCTTTTTCTTGTTGCCGCCACCCAGTAAGCCGGGCGGTATGCCGGTGGCGAGAAACACACCGACCCCTACCATCATGGCCCCCATTTTTTGTTCGTCACCGCCCGAGGCGCGCTTAATAATCTCTTCCGAAAACTGGCCCGCAGACACGATTTCCGCCTGTGCCCACTCAAGGAAGCGCGTCGGGTCCTTCGGTGATTGCAGGCGCAGGGTGAAGCCGTTGGACGCGAACTCAACACCCGTGGTCACTCGCGGCTCCGCGGGAGCGCGCACTGCAGTGTTGTCGATGGCCAGAACGCCGCCGCCGCAATCACCAACGGCTTCAACGATTCGTTGCGCCTCTTCCTCTGTGGCCTCACGCTCCAAAAACCCCCACCCTTTCCGAATCTTTGAGCGGGCGTCGTAATCGTTGAGGCCATAAACCTGCGCCACAACGGGGGCGAGCGTGTCCAGGTGGTCAAGGGGGAATTGGCGAAATAAAACGGATTGGCTCACGGAGCGCACCATACCTGCAACAGTCCGCGAAGGCAAACTCGCGCCGCTGGTTCACTGGAGGAGTGCGGCATCTCGAATTATTGCTTGCCTACTTGCACCTTCCTCCCTCATATTCCGCTTTGGCTAGGAGCGGAGGATGAGTCCTGCGTCACTCAGAGGCAAGTGGCAGGAATTGAAAGACGGAAGTGTTGTGGCCCGTCCTCCTCATTGACCATGACCACTTCGTCAACAGCCGGCAGTTCCAAGAGCGGCCAAGTCAGAAAGGAACTTGTTATGAGTCATTTCTCGCGGGCGTTCCCCTACCTGCTCATCGCACTTTGTCTCGGTCCCACCAATCGCATGTTTGGCGCCACCCACACGGTCACCACTACCGGCGATACCGGCGCAGGATCCCTGCGGCAAACAGTCGCCACTTCGACGACGAACGACACCATCGATTTCTCGGTCACGGGAACCATCACACTGACCAGTGGTGAAATCGCGCTCGATAAGAACCTGATCGTGTCCGGTCCCGGGGCTGATGTTCTGGCCGTCAGCGGCAACAACGCCAGCCGCATCTTCAATGTCGCCAGCAATGCCACGGTTTCAGTTTCGGGACTAACCTTCAAGAATGGCACCGATGCTTCCGGTGCCGGTGGCGGCATCCACAACGCGGGCACATTGACTCTCCTAGCCTGCACAATTTCCAACTGCCAGGCCGGCGCAGCGGGCACGCCCCTTTCCGGTGGCGGCGCGATCTTCAATGCTACCTCGGGCGTCCTGGTCGTCGTGAACAGCACGCTGGACCACAATCAGGCCACGGGTGGCGCCGGCGATGAGTCGGGTGGCGGCATCTATAATGCGGGCGGTTCCGCGACCATCAGCAACAGCACGGTCGCGGCGAACGTCGCCCAGGGAACGAATGGTTTCGGTGGTGGCGTGTTCAACCTCTCCGGCTCGAACGTGCTGATTAGCAGCACGGTCGCCCTCAATTCAGCGGCGGGAGCCGGCGGCGGTGTGGCCAATTCCAACGGCGTGTTCACCGTGACTGACTCCATTATTGCAACCAATGCCGCAACGAGCGTGACGACCAATGCGCCCGACGCGATCGGCGACTTCGTTTCCGGCGGTTTCAACCTGATCGGTGACGCGGATGACAGCACCGGCTTCGGAGGTGACCTCATCGGCTCGGCTGCTTCTCCTCTCGATCCTCTGTTCGGACCTCTCCAGAACAACGGCGGGACAACCTTCACGCTCGAGTTGCTGCCGGGCAGTCCGGCCATCAACGCCGGCAGTTGCGCCAGCACCAACGGAACCGATGCCGACCAACGTGGCTTCCCTCGTCCGGTTGGATCGGCTTGCGATATTGGCCCCTTCGAGGTGCAGGCCTGCACCAACCTCGGATCGACGATCACCTGCATTTCAACCAATCTCGTTGGTGTGCCCATCGACCCCGCAGGCGGGCGAGTCTTTTTTGACACCCCCACGTTCACCAGTAGCTGCCCCGGAGCGAACGTCCAGACCACACCTCCTTCGGGCGGCCTGTTTCCGATCGGCACCAATGCAATCCCCGCTGTTCTTCTCGACGCATCCGGAACGGAGCTGACCAATTGCTCGTTCACCGTCATCATCCGCGGCATCGACGAGGAACTTAATGACGCCATTGCGGTGGCACAGGGCCTCGGCTTGAGTTTGAAACTGCAAAACGTGATCGTGCGCAAGCTGAACGCTGCGAAGAAGACGCTGCTGGCCGGACACAGAGGTCAAACGTGCCGAACCCTGCAAAAGTTGGTCACTCGCGTCAACGCGGAGGTCCGCCATGGTTTCATAACGACGGACCAGGCGAATCAGCTTTTCGTGCCAATTTCGGGCGTCGAGGGCGCGGTGGGTTGCCGGTAGTTGAACCGCTGTCGATGCGAGAAGTTTGTGGGGCTTTGTGGCGTATTGACCACGGGCATGAAGTCAATACTCTGCATGGTCTTTCGTCCAGCCAGGCCATGAACTTTCTATTGCCCGTCACCGTGTGTCTGCTATCATCGCCACGCTTTTAGGCGAGGAGAACCACAATTCATGGCAAAGATTTCCATTCAAAACGGCCGGCTCAACGTTCCCGACAGTCCAACCATTCCCTTCATCCGCGGCGACGGCACGGGGCCCGATATCTGGGCCGCCAGTGAGCGCGTGTTCGACGCGGCGGTGAAGAAGGCGTACGGGGGCAAACGCAAGATCGAATGGCTGGAGGTTTTCGCGGGCGAGACCGCGTTCCAGAAGTTCAACAACTGGTTGCCAGACGAGACCGTCAAGGCGTTCCAAGACTACCTCGTCGGCATCAAAGGCCCCCTCACCACGCCCGTCGGCAAAGGCATCCGCAGCTTGAACGTCGCGTTGCGCCAGATGCTCGACCTGTACGTCTGCCTGCGCCCCGTCCGCTGGTTCAAGGGCGTCCCCTCGCCTGTTAAGCATCCCGAGAAAGTGGACATGGTGATCTTCCGCGAGAATACGGAGGACATTTACGCGGGCATTGAGTATGCCGCAGGCACCCCCGAGGCGCAGAAGGTTCTCGATTTTCTGGCAAAGGAATTCCCAAAGGATTTTAAGAAGATTCGCTTTGGCTCGCTCGAGGCCGCGCAGGGATGGCAGGGTCAGTTGGAGAAGATCGGCGCACCCAAGCGTTCGGTGAACGTGCAGGTCGGCATCGGCATCAAGCCGGTAAGTTATCTCGGCACGGAACGGCTTGTGCACACGGCCATCGGCTACGCCATCCAGCAGAAACGCAAGAGCGTCACGCTCGTCCACAAGGGCAACATCATGAAGTTCACCGAGGGCGGCTTCCGCGACTGGGGTTATGATGTCGCGAAGAACTTTTACGGCGCGGTGGAGATCGACGGCGGCCCGTGGTGCAAGATTCCCGACGGCAAACCCGGCGCGGGCCTCGTCATCAAGGACGCCATTGCCGACATCGCGCTCCAGCAAGTGCTCACCCGCCCCGAGGATTTCAGCGTCATCGCCACGCTCAATCTCAACGGCGATTATCTCAGCGACGCGCTCGCCGCGCAAGTCGGCGGCATCGGCATCGCCCCCGGCGGCAACATCAATTACATCACCGGCCACGCGATCTTCGAAGCCACGCACGGCACCGCACCCAAGTACGCCAACCAGGACCGGGTCAACCCCGGCTCCGTCATCCTCAGCGGCGAAATGATGCTGCGCTACCTCGGCTGGACCGAGGCCGCCGACCTGATCCTCCAGGGCATGGACGGCGCCATCAACGCCAAAACCGTCACCTACGACTTCGCAAGACAGATGGAAGGTGCGAAGGAAGTAAAATGCAGCGAGTTTGGTGATGCGGTGATTGCGAAGATGTGGGCGTAAACAAACGGTATGAACATCAACGATCTAGTTTCTGTCGCCAGCAAGCCATTGTTCTGGATCGTCTCGGCCCTCTTCTCTATCCTTCTTTCGGTCGTAGCCAACCTCCTGACACCCCGGGTGTCACAGGTCTTACTTAAGCGTCGAGGCCTTTGGAAACAACGCCTCATGAAGAAACAGGCGGTACTTCTTGGGAAGGTTATAATTGTTTTTGAGAAAGAGAATTTGATACTAAACAGCAAACTGGACTCTATCCACGCTCTGTTACTGGCTTGCATTCTGTTGCTCTTTGCGTTCGCGTTCTTCTTCTGGAAGTTGGTGATGGCTGGGCACGGCCCACAATGGGCCTTAGATGTCGTGAGCATCGGCATGGGCGGCATCGGTATGATTCTCTTTTTGCTTGGAATGCTCGCAGCAAACATAGGAATGAATCAAATGCAGATTGTTCGGCTCGCCGAACGAAGACATACGGCTGGAGTGGAATTCCTACGAGACTTTGATGGAGAGCCTGCCGCAAAAGATTTGGTTACATTTTTTGCTAACTGGGACAAGAAGGAATTTGGAGTCACGTGCAATGAGGCTCTGGATGTCTTAAGCCAGAAAGCCATCAAATCAGAAGCCAAGACATGAAGGCAGTGGGTTTGGTGATGCGGTGACAGGCAAGAAGTAACGAACCACATACCCTTGGGGACGGGCCAAAAGCACCATATGTCTACAATCATTCGATGGGACCAAGCCAGATGGGACATTACGTATTCGTTCGACGCGCTCTCCTCCTTTCTCGATACGATGGAAGCGCAGCTTGAGGAAGTTCGTCGACTCGAAGGGGCACGGCTGCAAGCAGAGTATGACTCGTTCAAGTCAAAGGATCAGAAGGACTACGCATTCTTCATGGCTGACTATGAGGACGAGGTACAGGCTCAGAAACACAGGCTAGACGTAATGTTTCCTCGCATCCTCAGGTATTCCCTCGCAACACAGCTATTCATGCTGATTGAAACGAATTTCGACGCAGTGTGTGACGAGATTGCAAAACGTCGAAAGCTACGGCTCCGTTCAAGAGATTTTAGGGGGGCGTTATTTGACCGTGTCAAACTTTTCATGAATGCGGCAGCTAGCCTGCCGTTGGTATACGACAAGAGTTGGCAGGACTTGACCAAGCTTCAGAAAGTCAGAGATTGCATCGCTCATGTCGGCGGGAAGATTGAAGAGTCACGTGACCATGAATACCTTCGTAAGTTGATCGTTGAGCACCAAGACGTGGCGGGTCCTGATGAGGACGGTCGCTTGGAACTTGAACGTACGTTTTGCATTAAAATGATCGCAGCATCAAAATCCGCTTTCAACCAGATATTTGAAACAGCTGGCTTCGGGCCGGCGCAACCCACATTCGAAACGAAGACGACCAGTTAGCGTGGTCTCGACGGTTGCAAGCCAAGCGGAGGGCACGAGAAAATGCGGTGAAGCGAATTCAGCAATGCGGTGATTACCAAGATGTGAACCCCGAACAACGATTGTCGTTGGATGAAACTTAGGCCCAGCATATTTGACAGCAAGTCCGAAGCTGAGATCTTTCGCTCCCTGAGTTCGCGATGGACTCCAAAGCTGGCGCTTTACCCATCTGTCCCCTTCCCAAAAATCATTGAGGTTTCTGGTGAAGAACTGAGGCCCAAGGAGCGAGACTTCTTTTATAAGACAAATATCGACTACACTTTTTGTGTTGGTTCGGGCCGTCCAATTCTCAGCATCGAGTTTGACGGCATTGGGGGTGGTTACAGCAAGAATGGAGCTTATATCCCCGCTCGACCTACGATCGATCCCTACCGGAAGCTGAAACTGGATTTCAAACTCAAACTGGCTAGAAAGGTGAATTATCCCTTCGTTGTTGTCTCGTACGACGAGGCTCGGATGTTTGACTCCGACGAGTCACTAATGTTTCTGGATGGGATCATTGGGGAAGTCGTGGCACAAGATGAGTTTCAACGTCGCGTGGCTGAGATGTATGAGGAATCAAGGCCCGAGATCGGAAGGATTGAAGGAGCTGATCGAGATGAGCTTCTCCAAGACCTGGTTCTAGCCGCTGAAGTAGAAGCCGAGATGGCCGTTGACCCTGTAGCGCAAAAGGCTTCGCAATACGAATGTCTGGCAAGCGACCGAAAACTCGCACAGAGGATCAGTGAGTCATACCTCCATGATCCACCGCTTCCTGATATGAAGGATTTCTTTGACGTGAGAGCTCTGAAGGCACGGATTGCAGGAATTCAGAAGGCTGTTGAGGTCGGTTACGAAATTACGGTTGATACACCGAAGGGCCACGTGCGTGAAGCAGTGTGGCTTCGTAATTTTGAAGGACTGGGCATTTCGCCTTCATCTATCGCGAAAAAAATCGCGGAGTATTTGGTCTTCAAGCGAGCCTGCGGTGATCAGGCAGTGTAGAATTTACGACTCCATCGTCCATCCAAAATTGAAGATGACACCAGCGAATTGTTAAGCCGCACCGTTTGTCCACCACCCCGCCGATTGCCACGAGAGTGAACGCATGCGGCATCGGCTTTAGGGAAGCGGTACCTGACTTTTTCGGTCACACCTTCCGTGTAATATCATTAATCGATATTTGTTCTCGACTTGAACCGGCTTATGAGATAGGGTTTGCACGGTTCTTTGAAATATATGTGACCTGAGGTTTGGCCAAGGGCTGACGGCGGTCACGGACCGCCGCTACAGGGAAGAGGATGCGCAAAAACATGCGTTTCTGCGAAACGAACCCAAATTCTTTGAGGCACAATTCGATTGGATGCACTTTATGGATAGGATGTTAGCCTGAATTATAGGAAAATGACAAATGGGTTCGTTTTTGCCGAAATGACAGCTTTGCGAGGGCGACAGTAGGCGGAGGTTTCCAGCAGTTGGTATGCTGGCGGCAAAGTTACCGACTCCGATTTGATCGCGTGGCTCGTAGCTACGCGGGTCGCCCACAGCAACTCTCGACCAACAGGCGCAACGGGATTATACGACGATCCCGAAGCGTGAAGTTTCCCTCCTGAACCTTCCTAGGTGGAATTAGGTACGCTGCCCAATTGATGCGTTGCAGGGCCGGACGTATTATGCGGGCAGGAGGTTGTTATGAATGCGATGGCGGTGGAAAAAGGGTTGTTGTCGGGAGACCTTTCCTATGTGCGATTGGGGAACGGGCCGCAGACGGTGGTTGTTTTTCCAGGACTGGCTGATGCGGCATGGGACGTGACAAGTCGGAAATGGGATTTCTCCTCCCGTCATCGACGTCTCGCGGATGCATTCACTGTCTACATCATCAGCAGGAAGCGCGGACTGCCGCGTGGTTACACTACACGAGACATGGCGGACGATTACGCGCGGGCATTTGAAGGCGAGATTGGCTCGGCCGACGTTTTGGGGATTTCTCTGGGAGGTTACGTGGCCCAGCATTTCGCCGCGGATTATCCGGACCATGTGAAACGGCTGGTGATCGCCTGCGCCGCGCACCGCGTCAGCGAAGAGGGACGGAAAACCCCGAAGCGCTGGTTGACCTTGGCGCGGCAAGGACATTGGCGGGAGTTTTACCAGGACATTTGCAGGGTCACAGTGGAGGAATACCGCCACACTTTCAAACGGTTCCTGGTTTCATTGATACAAACGCCTCCGCGCAATCCCGCAGATTTTCTTGTTTCCCTGGAAGCCTGCCTTGCCCATGACGGCTGGGAACCATTGGCCCGAATTCAGGCGCCGACCCTGGTGATCGGCGGCACCGAGGACATCTTTTTCCCACCGTCGCTGTTGCGCGAGACGGCGCGCCGCGTACCGGAAGCCACCCTGCGGTTCATTGTTGGCGGCGGCCATTCGGCGTATGAATTGCACAAGCAGGAGTTTCAAGACGCGGTCCTGGGATTCCTGCAGAATCACGAAGCAACGTTGGCTGCGGCAGGCGATCCACTGGCTACAACCGGCGAACTACAGGTGACGGCATGATGGGCATGTTGTAAAATGCCGGCATGCCAACATTCATTGAAAAACCTACGCGCATCACTGCGGCGGGCAACAAACCGAAGCTCATAGACGAATTCATCGGACGCGTGAATTCGAAGACTGACGCTGTCAGCATCGCCCATATGCGGAGTCCGTCGGGTTGGGTGGAACCGGGGCAAACGCCGCAATTCGACGAGTACACCTACGTACTGAAGGGCGTGCTGCAGGTGAAACACAAAGGTGGCGCACTCGAAGTCCGTGCCGGACAGGCCGTCATCACGCGCAAGGGCGAATGGGTCCAGTACAGCACCCCGTCAGCGGACGGTGCCGAGTACATCGCGGTTTGCCTGCCCGCTTTCTCTCCCGACACCGTCCACCGCGACGAGACCTGAGCGAACAGGTCTCCACGCGCCGACTTAGGATTTCGCAGTAACAAATTCCCCGAGGTGGCTGAGGCAGCCGTTCCAGCCATGATTGTGGCGGTCGCGGGATTCCGCGTCGGGGAAATTCTCGTGCGTCAACACGACTTCGGTGGCATTGCCCCGCGCATGGAATTCGATCGTGACGAGTGTTTCCGTCGAATTGCCGGAGCTATCTTCGCCCGCACAGGAGCTTCCTTCCGTTTTCCACGTGAACACCAGCTTTTCGGGCGGCTTGATCTCGCGGTAGGTGCCGACGGCGACATGCAGTTTTCCTTCGGGAGGTTTTATCTCGATGCGGTACTTTCCGCCGACACGCACATCCAACTCCACTGCGTGGGTTGCAAATCCGTCGGCTGGGACAAACCAGCGTTTCATCTGTTCGGGGTCCGTCCACGCGCGGTAAACGCGTTCACGGGGCGCGTCGAATGTTCGTGATATGCGAAGTTTTTCCGTTGCGGTGATCGTTTTGGTCGGGGTCATCTTAGTCTTCCTTTCCTTTGGATTCGTTCAGGTATTTCGCCAAAGCATCGAACTGGCCTTCCCAGAACCGCTGGTACCGCGCGATCCAGGCGCCCGCCTCTTTCATGCGGCGCGGATCCACGCGGCAATGCCGCACGCGGCCGCGCTTGTGGCGCTCCAACAGGCCGGCGTGTTCCAATACCCGCAAATGCTTCGAAATGGCGGGCAACGACATGTCAAACGGCTCGGCCAATTCCATGACCGTGGATTCACCACGGCTCAGCCGGGCCAGGATCGCGCGCCGCGTCGGGTCAGCCAGCGCGGCGAATGTTGCGTCCAGGGAATCAGTCCTATACTTAACCATATGGTTAAGTATTACCACCGGCCCGTTTTTCTGTCAAGTGGTAACATCCCTTTCATCCAGCCACCCAGTTGAGAATTGACAACTTCAGCCCGCTCGCTGATAAAAGCGCCATGCCTCCCGTGGAACAGTGGCAAAACACCATCGTTAACTTTTTCATCACCTACGGGTTTCAGATGGTCGGCGCGGTCATTATCCTCATTGCCGGCGGCCTGATCGCCCGCTGGCTGGCCGGTCTCACCGACAGGACATTAATCAAACACCACCTCGAACCGCCAATTCGCGTTCTCATGGTCCGCGTCGTGCGCCTCATCGTCTTCGGGTTCGCCGTGGTCCTGGCGTTGGACAAGTTTGGCGTACCCATTACGCCCATGGTGGCGGGAATTGGCGTGGCCGGTGTCGGTATCGGTTTGGCGGCCCAGGGTGTGCTCGGCAACATCTTCGCCGGCTTGACCATCATTTTCACAAAACCATTCCGCGTCGGCGAATACATTGAACTGCTGCACGTCAGTGGCGAGGTCACCAACATCGAACTTTTCTCCACAACGTTGCTCCACGGCGACCGGTCGCGCGTCGTGATTCCCAACCGGAAAATCGTCGGTGAAATCTTGCACAACTACGGTGCCACGCGCCAACTCAGCCTCAGCGTCGGCATCGCCTACAACGCCAACGTCACCCAGGCCTTGAGCATCGTGCGCGAAATCCTCAGCGCCAACCCGCGTGTGCTGAAAGACCCCAAGCCGGTGGTCGGCATCGAAGCGCTGGCGGATTCCGCAATCACGATTGGCATCCTACCGTGGGTGGCGGTGCCGGATTATGGTCCGGCGCAATTGGAAATCTACCAGGCCATTATCGACCAGTTCCGAACGAGGGGCATTGAGATCCCCTTCCCGCAACGCGAAGTGCGCTTGCTGGGAAAAGCCACGGCCTAACTCGCTGCCACAGCGGGTTTGGTATTCAACACGTACAGATCCAGCACTGCCTTGACCCGGGCCAGGTACTCGCGCGCCGTCGGACGGACCATCCAGCGCGCCGATAAATCGCCCGGCGCATACGCCACCGCGTCGATTCCGAAGTAGCGACTGAGAAACAACGCGCGAAAATCGTGGAAGCGCTCGGAAATGATCGTGAGCCTGACGCACTTAAACACGTCGCGCGCTCGCACCACCGAATCGAGCGTGCGCGATCCGTAGTTGTCGAGAACCAGGGCCGACTCGGGGACGCCCCGTTGCAGCAACGCCCGCTTCATCTCCATCGGTTCGTCATACCCCTTGTCACCGCTGAGGATCAGCCGCTTCACTTTGCCCTCGCGATAGAGCGCCGCGGCAGCGTCAAT
This sequence comes from Verrucomicrobiia bacterium, assembly GCA_035577545.1. Lineage (NCBI taxonomy): Bacteria > Pseudomonadati > Verrucomicrobiota > Verrucomicrobiia > Verrucomicrobiia bacterium. The sequence goes on along the minus strand of DATLVI010000035.1, from coordinate 21,973 downwards.
GCGCCGCACAAAATGCTGGTTCACCCGGCCCTTCTCGATTAGCTTCCCCGTCCCCAACACCAACCCGACATCGTTAACCGGAACAGAACTGACGTCGTAAAACACCTGCGATTTCGTCGACGCGATGATCCAGATATTGCAGCCAAACACCAGTACCAGGAAGATCATCCAACCGATCATCAGCGTCGTGACAGCGATTTTCTTGAATGGGCGGCGCTGTCTCATCACGGGGTGGCTCATCGGTTGGGCATGCTACCACACAGCTTCCTTTGGGCAAGCGCGAGATCTGCTACCCTATGGATGGGTGATATGTAACCGAATGAAACGGCGGGTTGCCGTACCCGATGGCACGAGGTCACGGGCCTGGATGGTTTGGAAAACGGAATTGCTAGCCAGCACCGATTGGCTGACGAAAGACGGTCCGCCATTCCAATTGACAAGGTCGCCGCTGACTTCGGGCAGATAGCTGATGTCGGTCGCGCTGTTGACGCGCATATAGGTCAACGTGAGAAAGCCGTTGGTTTGGCCGACCGCGGGCAGGCCGCTCAGATTGGCAGCGTTCGGGTTTAGACCGAGCGCGTACTCGAGCAAATTCGTCACCCCATCGCTGTCGGGGTCGGCCAGGTCGCCAGCGATCGCCACGTTGTTGGCGTTCGTGCCGAAGTTCGTCACGCGCCAGACCTGGATGGGTTGTTTGAGGATCGTGACGGATGCCGTGTTGGTTACGGTGCCGCCAGTCAACGTGATCGTAAAGGTCTCGTTGCTCTCCCCCAGGCCATCGTTGAGAATCGGAACCGTCAGCGATTTGCCCGTCGCGTCGCCGTCCAGCCATGTGAGTACACCGTTTGTGGCGACATAGTCAGTGCCTGCCAGCGCCGTGCCATTGGCTGTATTGAAGGTTACGGTAAGCGGGCCGACGCTGCCACCGATGCGATTGACCGGGATTGTGAGACCACCGGCAGTTTCGGAAACTGAATAGTTCGCGCCGCTGAATTGCGCCGTACCAACGGGATTGCTGGCCAGCCAGAAGCGCAACAGCGTACGCAAAGCCAGCGGCTCGTTGGTCGGAGGACCCTGAATACCCGTCTGATCGTGCTGATTGATGCCATGGCAATTGGCGCAGGTGCGGACTTCGCCGGGCTGGAACGTGATCCAGTAGCGTTCACGGACAATCGGCGCGGCGTTCGTGTCGGTCAGTTGCCAGCTTAACGCGCGACGCGCGGGAACGATCACCGCGAACGAACCGTCCGTGGCCAGTTGAACAGCACCGGCCGGCGCAATGTTCGTGGGCGGAGGATTCAACGCGAAGGCATCATGCAGCGGCTGGCTCAGCACGCGCCGACCCGGCGCGGGAGTCACACCATCTGGCATGAAACCACGCAACAAATCGGCTTGCATCAGTTGCAGGAAACCAATCGTGTAGATCGTGCCGTTGGTGCCGAGCGTTTGGGTGCCGCCGGGCCAGCCAACCTTGAGGTTGAACGGCTGCTGACGATCGGCGTGGTCGCGGGCAGTTGCGTTGCGGCTGACGACGAGCGCCAGATTGTTTGTGCGCAGATAATTCTGGAACGTGGGCAGATCGACACCCTCCTCCGTGAAGACCTGCCCTTCAACGGTCTGCACGCTTGCAACGCGCTTCGGCGGGATGGGACGCGAAGCGACTTCGACAGGATCCAGTTCCCAGAGCGCGCCGCTGCTGGTGACCAGATTGGAGCCGACATAGTAGCTGAACGTATTGGTAAAACCCGGCGTGAGAATTTTATCAGGCACGAAAACATTTCCGGTCTGTTTAAGGGTCTTCAAACGAAAATCGTACATTGATTTCGGCGCGGTGGGCGTGCCGACGTTTGAGTCCACGTTGGTGGCATTCGCGGCATGGATGGCGACCAGCACGCCGTTGCTCATCGGCAGTGGATTGCGGTAGAGGCCGCCGGTAAACGGTGGAACCTGCGGTAGTTTTGCCGTGACGTAATTGATGACCATGAAATCGGGATTCGTATTGATGTTGGCGGTCAAGGTCACGATTTGCCCCGCGGCATGCGTGCCGATGTCGGCGGCGTCCACGCCATAGAGCAGTCCGGTCGTGCCGGGATCTTCTCGCGAGGGAAAGAAGCCACCAACATAATTGGTGTTGAAGCGTTGCGTATGATCGAGCGTAACGATATTCGGATCGTTGGTGAAAGTGGAACTGGGCACGTTTTGCAGTAGCTCGTGCCTCCCGATGTGGTTGACGACCTCCTCGCCCGTGCCGTCTTCGTCGGTCGCCCACGGAAAGAACTGGTTAAAAGCGTTCCCGCGCATGTTGGTGCCCGCGAGCGCGGCAGTGTCGGAGGGACGCGGCTCGGGAAACACTTCGGTCGTGTTCGTCGTTACCAACGCGCCAGCCGATTCGTCGGAATAATTGAAAACATGGTTGGTGCTTGTCCCCTGACGGTCGGTCACCGCCTCCACGTCGCGCGCGAGATGGTCCCAGCGCGTGAAGATCACGCGACCCACGCTGTCCACGAACGGCTTGAAGGAACCCGACGGGGAGTGCTCTACCAGAAACAGATCGCCCGCATTCGGATCGAGACTCCACAGGCCCGACACAGTCGGCAATTGCAAATACTCTTCGCGCTGCGGATACAGGTACGCCGAACCATCGCGCGGCCGGTCGCTGGCAAAGATGATGCGCCCATCCGTGCCGTAGGTGGGGCTGACATTGTTGTAGTTCGTGGGCTGACGCGGCACGTAGGTGATAATCGGCGTCTGGCCTTTCACGGCGAAGTTCGAGATCTCATAAATCTGCCAGTAGAATCTGGTGAGGTCGGCCTGGTTGGTCGGCGCACCGACAACCATGCTGAAGAGCGCCTTGGTCCCGCCCCAATGCACGCTTGGCTCGCGAGCGGCGATGCTTGTCGTCCCCTGAAACGTGTTCGCGGTTCCGTAACCTGCGAGCAAGGTGAGGTTCGTTACGGAACCATCGGGGTACCAAATCCAAAGCGCTCCCCCGCGCCCGCAGGACGCGGTATCACCGAGCTGGTTCCCGAACGATGACGAGACATTTACAACGCTCTGCGTGATCTCCCGCGCGTTGATCTCCGTCGGCATCGGCACCTGCGTGACAAAGAGAATCGCATTCGTCGAGATCGGGGGAGTGGCAAGACAGAGGCTTGAGAAGCACATATGCAACAGCGCCGTGAGAAAGAAAGAGATATTCCTTAAGGAATGCTTCATGGCATCAAAAGCTCACCCAGTACGATCAACCGGAGGGTTTAGGATAACCCCGCAAAGCAGGAAACTCAAGGAGGTCGGACCGCCGTCCCTCTCCCCGTAGGCGCGGTTCCGACTTTCTCCTTTCGCGAAAAAAACCAACCCATTTGTCATTTTTCTGTAATGTTTCCATACTCTTCCACATCAATCACTTATCCCATTTTTTTCACAAATCGCATTTGGGTTCGTTTCGCAGAAAGCATGTTTTTCGCGCCTCATGGTATTCCGACGATTTTGGGGGCGCGCGGCCCGCGCGTCGTCTTTCCGGTCCAACTTGTAGGGCGACCGGCCCGGTTGCCGCCGTTCCGGTCCGACTTGTAGGGCGCGAAGCCCGCAGGGTTTCGCGCCGTTCCCGTGCGTTCATTTGCCCTCCGCACCATGGAAACACTTGCCCCGCCACTCAATCGCTTCTTCCGGTTAGAGAACATGCGGCACTATACTATTATCGGTAATCGATGTCCAGAAGAAATATCCATTACTAATAGTCGATTCCGCCCATGTCACAGCTTGCGTTGTAGGCCCGCCGCGGCGTTTGGGCTTCGTAGCCTTGGCGAAGAAGGCTCGGCGTGTTTCGGCCTGCCGGTTCGACTTGTAGGGCGCGGCCCGCGTGCCATCGTTTCTCCTTCACCCAATTCCCCGGCCTGTCATCCTGAGCGAAGTCGAAGGATCTCTGTCGTGGTCCGGTCGTTCTGCGAGAAGCTTGACGCGCTGAACCAACCCGCCATCACGCCTTCCCATATTTCCGCACAAACTTGAAGAATCGGATGGTGTCGGGAAACCGTATCCACGCCAATTCCCCCGCCAGCGTTCTCGCTTTCTTCTTCGACAAATCGCTCAAACCATCGTAGGGTGCGGCCCGAACAAATTATTGAAAGGTCAACCAACGTGAGCCAAAAGATCATTTCATTCCACTACACGCTAACGGATCCCGACGGCAAGACTCTCGACTCTTCCGCCGACGGCGAGCCGTTGACGTTTCTCGAAGGCGTCGGGCAGATCATTCCTGGTCTCGAAACGGCGTTGAGCGGCATGAAGGTCGGCGACAAAAAGCACGTCAAAGTTAAAGCCAAGGATGCCTACGGCGAAAAGGACCCGGAGAATATCGTCGAAGTGCCGTTGGATCAAATGCCCACCCGCGGCATCAAAGCGGGCGACCGCTTCCGTGCCGGACAGGATTCACACTCACCCGTGGTCACCGCGCTGAAAGTAACGGAGACCCATGTGACTCTCGACGGCAATCACCCGCTGGCGGGCATGGACCTGGCCTTTGATGTCGAAATCACGGAAGTCCGCGAGGCGACAAAGGAAGAGTTGTCCCACGGCCACGCCCACGGTGCGGGCGGACACCACCACTAACCTATACCTGGCCTACCCGGCTTGCTGGAATATCGGCCGCACCCCTTTCTGTCACTGCGCAACGAAATGGTTGCATTACAAGCCCCGTTTCGTTATATCCTTGTGCAAGGAGGCTTCCTGATGAAGAAACGTTTAGTAGTTCTGTTCGCGATAGTTCTGTGCCTATTGTCCGTGGTACCTGCCCGATCCACTTGGGCTGCTGACGAGGGTTCCCGATATGCGGACGCCTTTGTTCTCATTGAGCAGGGTCAAACCGCCGAGGAGAAATCAGATCTCGCGACCGCATACCACAAATACCAGGCCGCAGTGGACATCTTACATGGCATTCGGACCGAGGCGCCCGACTGGAATGCTCAAATGGTCGAGTACCGTCTGAAGGACTGCCAATCTCGTTTCGACGCGGTGAAGGCGAAAATGCCGGAGCCACCTCCCGCACCCGCCCCACAGGCGCCTGCTCCATCGGTGGTCACACCGGCGGTTGAAGTGCCAACGGCGCCACCAGCACCCGTGGCCACGCCTTCCACCCCGCCACCGGCTCCAGAAGTAAAAGCAGCCACCGCCAAACAATCGGCAAAGCTCAAGGCACAAATTGACAAGCTCGAAGCGGAGAACCACCAGCTTCAATCCGATCTCACCGATGCAAAGCGCGCCGCCAAGTCCAGTTCCAAGCTCGATGCGCTCGCCAAGGAAAACAAGGATCTCAAGACCCAACTGGCCGCCGCTGAGAAAAAAGCGGCTGCGGTCAAGCCTGCCCCTCCCGCTCCGGCACCTGCACCCGTCGATTTTGGTGAAGCGAAGAAACTGCGCGCCGAACTCGCCGATGCGCGCGCCGAACTCGCCGATGCGCGCGCCGAAATCGACCGTTTGAAAAAGGCAGCGGCCACGCCGGCGTCAGGGTCTTCGACAGTTATTGCCAGCCCACCCGTAGCCGCCCCCCCGGCTGATTCCGCGGAAATGAAGAAGCTCCGCGCCGAATTGAGCAAAGCGCACGCGGATGCTGATGCCGCGAAGAAATCGGCCGCCCAGGTCCCCGATCTCGAGAAACAAAATAAAGACTTGAGCGCGAAGCTCGCCGCTGCCGATAAGAAGGCAACCGCTGCCGCCGGGAAACCGGTGCCGGTGGACAATTCGGCGGAATTAAAGAAGCTGCAGGGACAACTCGATGCCGCTCGCGCTGAAGCGGACAAGGGCAAGAAAGCCAGCGCTCAGGCTGCCGACCTCGAAAAGCAAAACAAGGATCTCAGCGCGCAGCTTGCGACCGCCCAGAAGAAGGCGGCAACACCCACAGCTGATCCCGCTGAAGTGAAAAAACTGCGAGCGGATGCCGACAATGCTCGTGCTGACGCGGACAAGGCGCGCAAGTCCAGCACTGACCTGGAGAAGAAGAACGCTGCCCAACTATCGGATCTGCAGAAACAGAACAAAGATCTAAGCGCGAAACTGGCAGCGGCTGAGAAGAAGACGAATATCGCGTCCGCAGATTCCGCACAGGCCAAGAGTCTGCGCGACGAACTGGACAGGTCGCGCGCTGAAGTGGCCGACTTGAAGAAGCAGGTCGCAGCAAAGCCGGGAGTTACGCCTGTGCCCGTGGCTGATAGCAGCGAAGTGAAGACCCTGCGGGCCCAACTCGCAGACACGCACAAGCAACTCGACCAGGCAAACAAATCCGCCAGCCAGGTTTCTGACTTGCAGAAGCAGAACAAGGACCTGAGTGCAAAGCTTGCTGCCGCCGATAAGAACGCGGCTGCGGCCGCCGCGAAACCGGTGCCTGTCGACAACTCGGCGGAGTTGAAGAAGCTGCAGGGACAACTCGACGTCGCTCGTGCCGAAGCGGACAAGGGCAAGAAGGCCAGCGTGCAGGTTGCCGACCTCGAGAGGCAAAATAAGGATCTCAACGCGAAGCTCGCTTCAGAGAAGAAAGCGGAAGCCGAAGCCCCGGCCGTCGCCCCGGATGTTCGTGTTATGAAACAGTTGCGCAATGAGAATTCGTATTTGCGCAACCTGCTCGACACGTACGCGGAGCAGAATTCTGAATTGAAAGGCCAGTTACGCCGCCACGATCAGAACCAAAGCAAGAACAGCCAATAGCCGCTCATTACAGTCCGTCAGGAAGCCTGTCCTCGTTTCGTCGGGGTCAGGCTTCCTTCTTTTTCTGACCAATGCTACAAATACGAATCGAAACTCCATCGGCAGCATCGTAAGCCCACGGCTGATTCTCTTGAAACAGCCTTGGGAGGAATTAGGATATGGCGAAAAAAAGAATTGCCCTGGTAACGGGCGCTAACAAGGGGATCGGCTACGAGATTGCCCGGCAGCTTGGTGAAAAGGGCTACCACGTCCTCGTGGGAGCGCGCAAAGCTGAGGCGGGCAAACAGGCGGTCGCCTCCCTCCAAAAAGGCCGGGCATCGGCGGAGTTCGTCGAGATTGATGTGAGTGACCGAGCGAGTATTCAACAGGCAGCAAAGGCGGTAGCCGCGCAGTTCGACCACCTCGATGCTCTCATCAACAATGCGGCCATCATGGAGGACAAAGGCAATATCACAGAAGTACCGGATGAACTATTGCTCCGTACGTTAAAGACAAATACCCTTGGTCCTTTGCACATGACGCAGGCATTTCTTCCGTTGCTCACGAAAAGCTCCGGTGCGACCGTGGTCAATGTGTCCAGCGGGCTTGGGCAGTTAACCGATATGGCTGACATGCATCCCGCGTACAGCATTTCCAAAACATCACTCAACGCGGTCACCCGCCAGTTTGCGGCCGCTCTCCGAGACAAAGGCGTTACCGTAAACTCTGTTTGTCCGGGCTGGGTCAAGACCGATATGGGCGGCGCGAATGCCCCGCGCACGGTCCAACAAGGCGCCGACACAGTAACGTGGCTCGCCACGGAGGCGCCGCGTGACCTGACGGGCCAGTTCCTGCGGGACAGAAACGTAATTCCCTGGTAGTTATCCAATCGGCAGCGAAAGAACATGAACCTGAAACTCAACGGAAAAACAGCGCTTGTGTCTGGCTCAACAGCCGGTATCGGTTATGCCATCGCTCTGGGACTCGCTCGGGAAGGAGCGCGGGTATTTGTCAATGGGCGGACTCAGGCGCGTGTCGATGCGGCGCTCGCGACAATTCGACGCGAGATTCCGGACGCGATTATTGAAGGAATCGCCGAAGATTTGGGAACGGCTGCTGGTTGCGAGCGTCTGGCAAGCCGCCTCCCATCGGTGGACATTCTCGTGAATAATCTGGGCATCTTCGAGCCCAAGGCTTTTGCCGAGATTCCGGACGCGGATTGGTTGCGCATGTTTGAAGTGAATGTCATGTCCGGTGTGAGGCTGAGCCGCGCATATCTGTCCGGTATGAAACAGCGTGATTGGGGCCGCATCGTCTTCATTTCGAGCGAGAGCGCCGTCCTGACTCCCGCGGAGATGGTTCATTACGGCATGACCAAGACGGCACAGATTGCCGTCGCGCGCGGCATCGCGGAAGGGTGCGCGGGAACCAGAGTGACAGTCAATAGCGTGCTGGCCGGCCCAACGGCCTCGGAGGGTGTAACCACCTTTGTGGCCGAACTCGCGAAACAGCAACGCATGACACCGGCGGATTTCGAGAAGGAGTTTTTCAAGAATGTCCGCCCGTCATCCCTGCTCAAGCGGTTCCTTGATCCCGCTGAAGTAGCCAATGTCGTCGTCTTTGTCTGTTCTCCCGAGGCTATCGCCATCAATGGCGCGGCGGTGCGGGCCGAGGGCGGTGTCGTGAAAGCGATCTTATAAAACAGCATCACCTTTATTACGGAGAGACGATACTATGAAACGAAAAGCATCAGCGGTGTGGCAAGGCGCGTTGAAGGATGGCAAGGGCACGATCTCGACCGACAGTGGAGTATTGAAGGATGCGCAGTACTCCTTCAGCACCCGGTTCGAGAACGGCATCGGGACCAATCCCGAGGAACTTATCGCCGCGGCGCATGCGGGTTGTTTCTCGATGGCGCTATCCGGGCAACTGGGTGGCGCGAACCTGAAAGCGGAACGGATCGCCACGACGGCTACCGTAACCATGGAAAAACTTGAAGCCGGTTGGACGCTCACAGCGGTGCACCTCGACGTTACGGCGAAAGTTCCCGGCGCAACGGCGGCGTCATTCGCAACAGCGGCCGGCAACGCCAAGGCGGGCTGCCCGATTTCACGCGTACTGAATGCCACCATCACCATGGACGCAAAACTGGAACAGTAAGCGATTGATTTGAAATAAAATTCATGCCACGCTGCCCGCGCGACTGGCTGCTGGGATCGCAGTCGCCTAAATTGACCGGAACACACAACCTAAGGAGAGATAATCACCATGAGAATTACCCGCATCGTCGTCAGCTGGGCCGTCAGCGCCTTGGTCGCATCAACTACGCTGGCGTTGGATACGTACAAGGCCGATCCCATGCATAGTTCCATCAACTTCTCCATTGACCACATGGTCGTCAACACCGTGCACGGACGCTTTCGCCAGTTTGAGGGCACAATCACGGTCGACCCGGATAACAGCAACGTGCTGAAGGCAGCCAGCGGGACGATCCAGGCCAAGAGCATCGACACCGACATCGAGAAGCGCGACAACCATTTGCGCAGCCCTGATTTCTTTGACGCCGAAAAGTTCCCGACGATCACCTTCGAGAGTACGGAGGTCAAGAAGGATGGCAATGGCCAGGTCCTGGTTGGCAAGTTTACGATGCACGGCGTGACGAAGGATGTTTCCCTCCCCTTCACGCTCAAAGGTCCGGTCAAGGGCCCGATGGGCGGCACCATCATGGGCTTCGAAGTGACTGGGAAGCTCAATCGCAAGGACTATGGCCTGACATGGAATAAAGTCATTGAAGCCGGTGGAGTCATGGTCGGCGAGGATGTCACGATCCAAATCAACGCCGAGTTTGTGAAGCAGGCTGAGAAGAAGTGACCCGGGTGTTCGCTGGCTGCTTTTTGCGGGAACCAACATGCACGAGAAACCTGATTTCGCTGAAAGATACGCGAGCGGGAAGACGCCATGGGATTCGGGAGCGCCAAGCGAGGAATTGCTCCGCGTCTTGCATGACGGAAAGCTGTCGGGACGTTCAGTTCTGGAGATTGGTTGCGGCACGGGGACGAACGCCATCGAACTGGCCCGACGCGGATTCCATGTCACGGCAGTGGACATCGTCGACCAAGCCATTCAGACTGCGCGCGATAAAGCGCGCAAGGCCGGCGTGGACGTGGACTTTCGCGTAGCAGACGTCTTGCGGGACAATCTCGGTGGGCCGTATGACATTCTTTTTGACCGGGGCGTGTATCACTGCCTGCGGACGGAAGACCTGAAGGCATTTCAGGAATTCCTAAAGCAGGCAACGCACAACGGTAGTTGGTTTCTAAGCCTTGCCGGAAATGCCAAGGAGGAATCAGACCCGGGTCCTCCGGTGGTCAGCGAACAGGACATCCGCTCTGAACTCGGGCCGCTGTTTGACATCCTCGAATTGCGAGAGTTCCGCTTCGCCACCAACGAGAGCGATTTCCGCCCACTTGGCTGGTCGATCTTGATGCGGCGGAAATAGGATGACCGCTCTCTGCCGTGCCGCAATGCGAAAGTTGCCGCGCTCCTTTTACGACCGGGACACGATTGTGGTTGCGAAGGAATTGCTTGGGAAATATCTCATCCATAAATCTCGCCACATGGAGCGCATCGGCAAGATCGTCGAGGTTGAGGCCTATCTTGGACCGCATGATCTGGCGGCGCACTCTGCCCGTGGGCTGACCCCGCGGACCAAAGTAATGTTCGGACCTCCTGGCCACGCGTATGTTTATCTGATTTATGGGATGTACTGTTGCATGAACGTGGTTACCGAACGCGAAGGCCACGCTTCAGCCGTGTTATTGAGGGCGGTCGAGCCGGTGAAGAATGTCAAAGGACCCACCCAGGGTCCCGGTTTGCTGTGCAACGCGCTACGCATTGATAAACGTCTCACCGGGCACGATCTATTAAGCGACGATTTCTACATCGCCGCGCCACCCAGGACCAACCCCTTCGCGATTGTCAAACGACCGCGGATCGGCGTGGATTATGCAAGACATTGGGCGAAGAGACACCTGCGTTTCTACATCAAGGGTAGCCCGTTTGTCTCACGACGATAGACAGATCAGGCGCCGCTAACTCGCACCCGATACTTCTTCGCGGCTGATTTGTAGCCGGTCTTGTTTTTATCAACCTTCAACCTGCCATCCGCCCACGAGAAATGCGTCAGAGAATACGCGCCCCGCTCGTAGTCAAAACTTTCGCCATCATCTTCGTAAAGACAACCGACTGTCTTCTTACCGGGATAAACATCGAGGATGATCTCACCGATCGATTTCCGGCCGATGAATTCCATCGGTTTGGTCATCGGTATTATCGAGCCCGCGCGCACGAAAAGCGGTAGCGTGTCGAATGGCGCGGGCGCAGTAACATGCTGGCCACCGCCGTGTTTCTGTTTCGTCCAATAATCGTACCAGTCGCTGCCGTCCGGCAAATAGACCGCACGCTGACGGGCTCCCGGCTTGATAATGGGCGCGACAAGTAATGATGCACCCAAAAGAAATTGGTCATCCACCGCGAAGCCGTGTGGATCGTCGGGAAACTCCCAAAACAACGGGCGCATGATCGGCGCGGCGTTTACCGCCGCTTCATGGAACAGATTATAGAAATAGGGCAAGAGCTGGTAGCGCAAGCTGATGTAGCGACGGCAGACATCCTCCACTTTCCTGCCGAACGCCCACGGTTCCTGTCGTCGGGTATGTAACGCGGTGTGGTTGCGGAAGAATGGAAAGAACGCGCCGGCCTGCGTCCAGCGCGCGAGTAGTTCTCCCGTGCAATCGCCACCGAACCCGCCGACATCGGGACCGCAGAACGGGACGCCGGAAAGGCTGAGGTTGAGGCACTCGGGAATGCTGACCGCCAACTGCTCCCACAAGCTTTGGTTGTCGCCAGTCCAGACCATCGAGTACCGCTGAATACCGGCATAAGCCGAGCGGGTAATTAGGAACGGCCGCTGGTTCGGTCGCAGCCCGCGCAAGGCTTCATGACAGGCGCGCGCCATATTGAAACCGTACACATTGTGGGCGCGCTCGTGCGTAGTCGGCTGGCCGTCGTAATCATGCGGGATATCGAGCGGCATGGTGCCACCGGGATGGTTCCACACTGCCGGCTCGTTCATGTCATTCCAGATCCCCGCCACGCCAACGTCCAACAACTCTTTGTGCCACGGCCCCCACCATTGCCGCACACGTGGATTGGTAAAATCCGGGAAAACACATTCACCGGGCCAGACATTGCCCGTAAACCATCCACCCTCCGGCTTCTTCAAGAACATCCCCTTCTCCCGCCCGTCGCGACACACAGCGTATTTATTGTCGTTCTTCACGCCGGGATCGATGATCGTGACGAGCTTGAAGCCCATCCTGGCAAGGTCCTGAATCATCTTGCGCGGTTTGGGGAATGTCTGGGGGTTCCACGTGAAGACCCGGTAGCCGTCCATGTAATCGATGTCGCAGTAGATCACGTCGCAGGGGATCTTGCGTTTACGGAAATCCCTGGCCACATCCATGATCTCCGCCGCGCTCATATAACTCCAACGGCACTGCTGAAAGCCCAGCGCCCAGCGTGGCGGCATCCACATCCGGCCTGTCAATTCTGCATAACCCCGCACCACCTCGCGCACCGAGTCGCCGGCAAAAAAATAGTAATCAATCTCCCCAGCGTCAGATTCGAGGATGTAATGCTTCTCGTCCTCAACCTGCCCGAGGTTGAAATGCGTCCGATGCGTGTTGTCCCAAAAGATTCCGTAATGCGCGCCCGGCCGCGTGGAGATCAAAAAGGGAATCGAAACGTAAATGGCTTCGTTCAGGTAGGTGTGATCCGGATCGTCCTTGTTCCAGAACGTCGTCTTCGATCCGCGCTTGTTGAGCGGGCTGGTCTTCTCGCCACAACCGAAGAACATCTCGTCCGCCGCGAGCTGCCGATGACTGCGGCCCTTCGTCCCCTCCCACCCCATCCCATGGGCCCGCTCATCGCCGTTCAACGGCGTGCCGTCGGGCTTGGCGAACTCGATCCGAAACGGCGCCTTGCTGATGGTCACCAGCAGTTTCTTCGTGCGAATGGTGACCGCCTTGCCACCACGAATCGCCGCCTTCACCTTCGGCCATTTTGTCTTCGCCACCGCGTACGAGAAGTCGGGATCGAAGTTGTTTGCCTGAGTAGCTCGCACACGGACGATACTGTCGGAAAGAATGGCAACGCTAACGCGCCCGCGCTGGCAGTGAAAATCGAGCGTGTTACCGCGGCGGGTGAACTTTTGAACGGCTCCAACGCTTTGAAATTGTGGCCTTGGCACCTGGCTGGTCCTTTGTTTGCGCGTCGATTCACACAACGCCAACCGCGCCTGCTTACGCCAGCGCTTCGGCGGACTGCGATTGCGCGGAGCGTTTGCGTTGCGTTGCGTTCAGGATCTTCTTGCGCAAACGAAGATTCTTCGGCGTGGCTTCAACGTATTCGTCAGCGGCGATGTACTCGATCGCACGTTCGAGGCTCATCTTCAGCGCGGGTTCCAATTGAATCCCTTTGCCGTCACCCTGGCTGCGCATGTTCGTCAAATGCTTGGTCTTGGTCGGATTGACGGGCATGTCTTCTGCACGGGGGTTCTCCCCGATGATCATACCGGCGTAAACCTCTTCCTGCGGTCCGACGAAGAGACGACCACGCTCCTGGATGTTATTGAGCGCCCAGGCCGTGGCGATGCCGGTTTCCATTGAAACCAGCGTGCCGGTGAGTCGCGTGGTGATCTCGCCGCTGAAAGGTTCGTAACTCTTGAACATATGGCTGATCACGCCGCGGCCATTGGTGAGATTGGTCAGGTCTGTCTCCAAACCGATGAGACCGCGCGTCGGGATGGTGCACTCCAGGCTCACGCCGTGCGCATGGTGCTGCATGTTCGTGATCTGCGCCTTGCGGCCGGCCAGGTTTTGCATCACGTCGCCGAGACACTCAGCCGGCACTTCCGCCCACAAGGTCTCGAACGGTTCGAGCGTGCGGCCCGAGGAATCTTTCTTTAGAATTACTTCGGGACGCGAGACGAGCACTTCATACCCTTCACGGCGCATTTGCTCGACGAGCACCGCGATCTGCATTTCGCCACGGGCGCTGACCAGAAAAATGTACGCCGCCTCGGTGTCTCGAACGATCAACGAAATGTTCGTGCGGATCTCCTTGTAGAGACGCTCGCGAATATGGCGGGCGGTGACGAATTTTCCGTCCTTGCCCGCGAGGGGGCCATCATTGACGGCAAATTGCATTTGGATCGTCGGCGGATCGAGTTCGGTCCACGGCACCGGCTCGCGTTCCTCGCTATCGCACAGCGTTTCGCCGATCGCGAGTTCCTCGAAACCCGAGATGCCGACGATATTGCCTGCCTCGCCGTTGACGATCTCGCCGGACTTGAGGCCGCTGAATTCCCAGACCTTCGTTACGGCGGCGCGTTCGCGTTTGCCGTCCTTGTGAATGCACACGATGGAATCGCCGACCTTGACGGTACCACCGGTGATCTTGCCAATGGCAATACGGCCCACGTAATCGCTCCAATCGAGATTGCTGATGAGCATCTGGAACGGTGCCTTGATATCGGCTGTCGGGGCCGGGATATGTTTCAAAATGGTTTCAAACAACGGCGTCATGCCATTGGTGATCGGATCGCCAATCTTCAGTACGGCGTACCCGTCGCGGGCGCTGGCGTAAATGAACGGCGCATTGAATTGTTCTTCGGTGGCGTTTAACTCCAGCAAAAGCTCCAGCACCTTGTCGTGCATCTTGTGCGGGTCGGCGTGTTCGCGATCGATCTTGTTGATGACCACGATGACCTTCAAGCCGTGGCTCAACGCCTTCTTCAATACAAACCGCGTCTGCGCCTGGGGACCATCAAACGCGTCCACCAGCAGCAACACGCCGTCCACCATGCCGAGAATGCGTTCCACTTCCCCGCCGAAATCCGCGTGGCCGGGCGTGTCCACGATATTAATGGTATGCCCGCCCCAATGAACGGAGGCGTTCTTGGCCCTGATGGTGATGCCCTTCTCTTTCTCAAGGTCCATCGAATCCATCGCGCGCTCTTCCATGGCCTGGTTGGCGCGATACACCCCACCCTCGCGCAACAGCTTGTCCACCAGCGTCGTCTTGCCGTGGTCAACGTGCGCAATAATACCGATATTCCGAATGTTGCTGTTCATGTCTTTACGTCCGAGGAGAGCACTTACGCCTCAGAAGGCGCGTCAATGTAGTGGAATTAGAAAAAAAAGCAAGGCTTTTGGAGACCTGCCGCAAACCGACAAAAAGCGGGTTGGTGGAGACGACGGGAGTTGAACCCGTGGCCTCCGCAATGCCATTGCGGCGCTCTACCAGCTGAGCTACGTCCCCAACCATTTCTTCGCGACTCTGCCCCGGGATGCTACCGCCCGACCTCGCGATTGTCAAATGATGCGTGTACAGGGCACTGGCGCGGGCAGAAAGCTTCCGAAATCGTTGAAAGTGTACCGTAGTGAGGCTCATTTACCCCCTCAATTTGGGTTCGTTTTCCAAAACGAACCCATTTCAAAAATCCACTTTTCTTCTACCCAACTCGCTGCCCTCCTTCCACTTCGGTCAGAAACTGTGCTCCAAAAAAATGGGTTCGTTTCGCAGAAACGTATAGGGGGCTCCCTGCGTGTCGCGCCGACTTGTCCACCGAAACGGTTTCGTGTAGGCGGAAGCTTTGACAGTGGCGGTCCAGCCGTTTGCCATAATACTCAATTCACAATCCATCCGATCATCCTACCGCGACATCCAGAATCACGTGAGTGGGCTTTGGAAGGTTTGGAAGCTTTGGGAGCTTTTCTAACGGAGGCACAAACATTGGGCTGTTGAAGGTAGAATTGCGGAAGAAGTGGCGAAAAGGGCGATGTTGAAGATTCAGCAATCGCAACGACTCGACCGCTCCTTCACATCAATGCGCAAGCATCGTCTCGTTCGCAATTTGGTAGATCCACCTGAGGATCCCATAACAGCAGCCAACATATAACGCGTACCACAAGCCGAACCGTATCCAATATGTCGTCCCGCGTTTGGCCGTTTTAGATCCGACCGCTACGCCGAGCACGGAGTGAATCGAGCCCACCAGATCGCTAATCTTGATCGGCTTAAGCAACAGTTGCTCTACCCCTTTGCGGAAGGTGTCTGGAATCCGTGAAGCGTCGACCCCGGTGACACCGATCGTTTTGACATGTGGAAACTGATCTTTCAAATGCTCCAACGTCTGGGAACCATCGAGCCACGGCATATTGTAGTCGAGCAGGACCACATCGACTTTGCCCACATGTCGAATCGTATCCAGGCCCTTCGGTCCACTGCTGGAAGTGAGAACGTTGAAGCCTGCGCCTGACAATGCATCCCGCCACACGTCGCCAAGAGCGACGTCGTCGTCAACAACCAGAACGGTGTAATTGGAATTCGCTGTCGTTTGCATTCTTTCCTTCCAAAATGTTTGTTGGGCTGTGTCGTCAGTGTAAGAACAGCACGTTGCATTCCAACTGCACGTCCGTAACATCTTGCCCTAAAATACGTTAGCAAATGTTGTTCTGTTGAAATCCTCACGTGGACCATCACGCCAGCACACCCCGCCGTAAATGGAACCGCGATAACACCTTTCCCTACGGTTGCTCCATCGCAAAACCGGGGGTGTACACAGCCTGACCCGCAAAACAATTCATCTTGCCAACACGCGTCGGCATGAGCTATGGGCATCTACCAGACCGGCATGCAATTGGAGCGGGACAAGATGTTGCGGCGAACGTGCCGCGCACTCGACTCATTATGAAAATCGGACTGACCTCTTTATGTCAACAGCTCGCTGGCTTCTTTACAATTATCCTCCGGAGGTGGCACATGTTCTCGATCCGCATCTGCTTCATGATTTCGATCCTTGCTGTGACAGCGAAGGCGGTTGACTTTCAGGGTGCTGCCGCCGTTCTCAAGGAGGTTTCTAACAAGACCACGGGTTCGCCAACTAATACTCCCACCAGTGAACGCGATAGGCTTCTTGCCGATCTCAAGTCAGCCCATACGGCATCTCCCGACGTTGCTCCCCAGGATGCTGCGGAACACTGGTTGTCGTTGGTCGACCGTTACTTCGTACTGGCCTCCAAACCGATCGACCCCACCGATAGCGAAGTCATTATGCAGCCGCTGCAATTTCAAGCCGTCGTCGCCACCCTGCCGTCGCCCAACGCTTGGAATGCGCTGGCCACTGCGGTTGAATCGCGCCCCCAGGGAAAGGGCGCCATGGCCGTTCGTGAGTTGTGTCTGCGCCTTCTCGTTCACATGTTGACAAATAATCAGAAGGCCCAGCGCGACGACCTAACGGCCTTTGAATCCATTCTCACGAAAAGCAAAGATGCTTCCCTGGCGCAATTGAGCTACCAAATCCCCAGTTTCGCCGAGACGCTCGACAACGCTTCCGATGACCCGGACCGACTCGTCAAAAGCTTCGAGAGGCAGATTGACCAGATGAGTCGCGAGGCTACCGCGCAAGCCTTGCAGTCCGCCGATTCCGACATAGAAGCGGAAAGGTACACGCCAACTCTGGAAGTTCCCGACCTCGTCACGCTCGTCGGAAAAGAACGCGCGGAAAAATTGATCCGTCGAGCCTTGGTGGCGCCCGTGCAATTGAGCATCGGCGTCGGCGACGATACCCGTGCGCTCACTCAACGATTGGCGCTTGAAATGATTGACCAACTTAAGCTCGCTCAATGGCCGCTGGTCTGCTCGTTGGATGCGGGGCCTTTATACGAGGCTTTGGAGAAAAAATTCGCGGAGCCCAAGGAATCCGTTGTGGCGACCAATAGCGACTCGTCCGATATTGCCGCCCGTCTTCGCCAACTCTCCTCCCATGCCATATTGCAAAACACGCGGGATGAAAGTCGGCGTAACGCACAGATGTTCTACCTGCTCGGCCTCATTGCCGGCGGCAAATCCAAGGATGCCGCTGCCCTGCTGAAAAAACTCGATCTGACAGTCACTGCTCGCTACCAGTCAGAAGTCAGTCTTCCAAGCGAAGCAATCGAGGCCCTGGACCGCGCGGGCCACACGCGCCAGCTCTACGATTTTCTCCACGAAGCGCTGACCGACCGCCCGGAACTGCCGTTTTGGGACAATTACATCAATCTCGCCGCTCGTGTTGGTGAAACAGAGGAGATGCTAGCCCTGACACGCACGGCTGCCGACCGTCCCAACTTAACCCCGTCGCAACGGCTTACCATTCGCAAGCATCTTGCCAATGCTCTGTTGGCCGCAGATCGTGTCGACGAAGGCGTCGCGGAACTCCGCAAGCTTCTCACAGCACCTCCCCAATCGAAGGGATCCGAGGCTGCCGCCATGTTGCAGATGTTACAGAGCCAGGGCATCGCCAGTACGCCGGGCATAAGTCCCGAAACTCTCTCGAAGGCGTTCGCGGAGCTAAAGCGCGGCACGGAGAACGACGCCGCGACAAGACTCGCCAAACTCGGTCGCCTGCTCAAGCGCGACGACTGGGTGGAAGAGGGATTGCTGGCATTGCGCCAGCATTCCGCCACCAGCTCGGTCAACAGCCCAAGCATCTATGATAGCAGCCGCCTCGCAGCGACACTGCTGGATCTCAATCGCGGCCCGGATGCCGAGGCCGTTTTGCTCTCAGCCTTGCGCGATGCCGTCAAGCATGACGAAGCCCGGCAGGCCGCCCGGGGAGAGATGATGTTCGGCGAATTCACAACCGAGGCGAGCTCGATCCTCGGTGAGTTGGCGGGCGTCTACCACAAGGCGGGGCGTGATGCGGATGTGTTGATTCTGCTGAATGAAGCTCCTTGGTGGGGACGGAAAGATCTGGCAGGACTGCTCATGATGACATACCGACATGAAGAACCGCTGGCGGTGGTCGCAGCCTCTGCGCTGGCGACCACGGACCATAAGGCCGACGCCCGAGCGATCCTGGACGCCTACCTCGATAGGTCGGGAGGCCACGACCCGGCTTATCAGTTACTCATTACGCTTGGGGATGATAACCTCATCCCCCGCCTCGACGAACTGTTTCATCGCGACCAACTTGAAGAACGGCCGTTGATCTGGAAGGCGGAATTGTTGCGGCGTGCCGCCAAATTGGAAGAAGCCGAGCGGACCGCCCGCCAGGCCATCGCCATTGATCCGTCCGATGGCGACGAACCCCATGGCGACCGCATGCGGGTTTACGCCATACTCGCCGATATCCTTGAGGCTCGCGGTGACAAGGCCCAAGCCACCACCTACCGCGAGGCCGTCAAGACCATCCGCCTGTCCGAACAGGCCGATGATTATTACGAGGCCGGTCTCCTCAAGCGCGCGGTGGCGATGTATGAGGATGCCCTCACCCATTTTGCGGACGCCTATTGCGTGCAGTCGCGTACCGCCCTGCGACTGGCCGACCTTGGGCAAAACGATGCTGCCGAGGAGCACTACCGTCGTGCTTACGAACTGATGCCTACCAGTTTTGGGCGCATGGAAAGCCACTGCTTCGGTTGCGAGCGCATTTTTGAGGGCCAACGTGCCCAAGGCATAGCGGAAAAGGTTTTCGTTAAATTGGTCACCCAACAACCCACCAAGCCGCAAATCCATTACCTGCTGGGCTACTTGCGCGAAGAACAGGGTCGCTATCCGGAAGCACTCGCTTCTTATCGCAAAGCGGTGGCTCTCGATCCCGATTACATCAATGCTTGGAAACGTATCGAAGAGCTGCGCAGCCATGTTTACCTTACCCACGCCGACTGTGACGCGGCCTCCTTGAACATCCTGCGGCTCGACCCGCAGCTTCATCACGAGCGGCCCGATCTGTCCGAAATCGTCAACCTCCGCGCCCTTGCGGAAGCCTTGGTTGCTGCCGGTAAATTGCAGGCGCCGCCTCACGACTCCGTTTATCCCTTGGCCGCCGCGAAAGCCGTCTTGGAACAACATGAGAAACAACATCCGCAGTCTCCTCTGCAGAAACGCTACCAGTATTATCAAGATTTCTATCAGCGCTATTCTCAGGAGGGGTCCGCGCCGTCACCGAGTGCGGTCATTTCCCAAACTCGAGGGATTCAGGCCCTCACGCAAATGATTGATGCCAGCGTTAATATCGAAGCGACGTCCAATCGCGAGTAAAATAGTCGCTGGCGCGTATCCCAAAAAACGAGCTTTACACTCCTCCCCGGCGTCGTTAAACTGACGGAGTTCAAATGAGAAAGGCGTAATACCAAGTGGAAACGATTGCCATAGCAAAAAAGTCGGAAGTCACCAAACAATTTCAGCTTCACCCGAAAGACACGGGCTCGGCGGACGTGCAGGTCGCCCTGTTGACCTCGCGCATCAACGAGTTGACAGAACATTTGAAGATGCACAAGAAGGACCACAGTTCGCGACGTGGTCTGCTAAAGATGGTAGGACAGCGGCGGCGGTTGCTCGATTATTTGGGCTCGACCGATACGAAGCGCTACTCCGAACTTATCAAGAAACTCAACCTCAGAAAGTAGAAAGGCGATTGGCTCGGCAGGCGTTGGAGGATTGATGGATTGATGCCCGCTTACACCGCGAGGCGCGGGCGGACATCATTCCATTAATCTGACACTTGCCGGGCGTTCGAAGCCCAAGCATGCACCATACCGTACGCGTCCCCGTCGGGGACAAAGAGCTCATCATTGAAACCGGCAAACTCGCCAAACAGGCCGACGGCGCCGCCGTCGTCACCTACGGCGAAACCGTCCTGATCGTCACCGCCGTCGCCAGCAATTCCACACGCGACGAACTCGATTTCTTCCCGCTCACCGTCGATTACCGCGAAAAAGCGGCGGCGGCAGGCAAATTCCCCGGCGGCTACTTCAAGCGCGAAGGACGCCCGACCGAGAAGGAAATCCTCACCGCCCGCATGATCGACCGTCCATGCCGCCCGTTGTTCCCCGAAGGCTTTTATAACGACACGCAAATCATGGCCATCCTGCTCAGCGCGGATGTCGTGAATGATCCCGACATGCTCGCCATCAATGGCGCGTCGGCAGCGTTGGCCGTTTCCGATATTCCGTGGCACGGCCCCATCGCCGCGGTCCGCGTCGCTCGCGTCGGCGGTGAACTCATCGTCAATCCGACGCATGAACAGCGCAAGGACAGCGATCTCGACCTCGTCTACGTCGGCAATGAAAAAGACCTCGTCATGATCGAGGGCGCTGGCCAGGAAATTTCCGAAGCGGACATGATGAAGGCGGTCGAATTCGCCCATTCCCATGCCCAGAAGATTGTCGCCGGTATTAACGAACTCGTGAAAAAGGCCGGCAAGCCCAAGCGCCAGGTGAAGTTGTACACGGTCAGCCCGGAAATCCAGGCTGCCGCCCGCGAAATCATCGGCAGTGAAATCCTCGGCGCGATTCTCACCCCCGGCAAACTCGCCCGTCACGCCGCCGAACATGTTTGCAAGGAGAAGTTGGTCGAGGGCCTCAAGAAGAAGTTCCCCGACATCACTCCCTTCGAACTCAAGGAGTCGTTCCACAAGATTCAGAACGACGCCATCCGCAATTCCATCGTCAACGACAACAAGCGCCCTGATGGCCGCGGCTCCCGCGACCTGCGCCCGCTCTACACCGAAGTCGGCATCCTCCCGCGCACACACGGCTCCGCCATTTTTCAACGCGGCGAAACGCAGGCGCTGGTCATGACCACCCTCGGCTCGAAATCGGACACCCAGGACATGGACGCCTGGACCGGTGGTCCGACGGAAAAGAAGTTCATCCTTCATTACAACTTCCCACCTTTCAGCGTTGGTGAAACCGGGCGCACCGGTTCCCCGGGTCGCCGCGAAATCGGCCATGGCGCGCTCGCCGAGCGTTCCGTCGAGCCGATGATCCCCGATGAAGTGGATTTCCCGTACACCATCCGCGTCACCTCCGAGATTATGGAATCGAATGGCTCAACCTCAATGGCGAGCGTTTGCGGTGCAACTCTTTCCCTGCTCGATGCGGGCGTACCGATGAAAGCGCCCGTCGCGGGCATCTCCATCGGTCTCGTCGTGGATGAGAAGACCGGCAAGTCCGCCATGCTCACCGACATCCTGGGTTCCGAAGATCATTTCGGCGACATGGATTTCAAGGTCGCCGGCACCCGCAAAGGCATCACGGGTTTCCAGACCGACCTCAAGCTCCACGGCCTGACCCTGGAGTTGACGAAGCAAGCCTTTGAACAGGCCCGCGAAGCGCGCGGCTTGATCCTCAATAAGATGGAAGAGACGATCAAGACCAACCGCACGGAACTCTCCAAGTACGCGCCGCGC